>CAZYAX010000119.1:1892-5372 GCA_964646195.1 uncultured Faecalibacterium sp.
CCGCCGGCGGCATACTGCAAGAACTCCGGCGTTTTGCTCCAGTATTTGACGCCCCAGTTTTCAAAGTTCCACTCGTCCATGTAGCCGTTGCACTCAAAGTCGATGTAGAACAAAAGCCCGTCCCGCACGACGAAATTGGTGGGGAAGTAGTCGATATTGAGGCCCGCCGCGTAGAGCAGGGGGCAGAGCTCCCGCATCTGCTGCACAAGGGTGTCCGGCAGGCGGTCGTGCAGTACCAGCTCGTAGACGGTGGGACCGTCGATGTATTCCTTGAGCAGCCGCTCCCGGGCGGCGTCCACGTCCAGCAGGGCGGGCATGCGCAGGCCGAGGTCCCGCAGGCGCCGGTAGTCGCGGCATTCGGCCTCCAGCTTGTTGCCGAACTGGTAGTAGCTGCACGGCTCGTGGTGGATCTGCTTGAGCACGAACTGCCCGGCGCCGTCGGTGGCAAGGTAGGAGTAGCCGCCCTTGCCCTTGCCCAAAAGGCGCAGGATGGAACAGGTACGGCCGTTGACGTCCAACGTTTCAGGATGCATGTTCCGTTACCCCTCCTTTGGGCATTGCAGGCGCACCCAGTGCTCGGGGCGGTCGTAATCGGTGGTCTCTCCGTCGTCGGTGTACAGGCGGTATTCGCCCGGGCCCTGCGGCAGGTAGCGCCACAACGTGAGGGCCGCAGGATCCAGATCCAGCGCGCCGGTGTGGGCGGCAGGGCGGCCCACCGGCACCACATGGCCGGGCCGGATGAACAGCAGCACCTCCTCCAGCGCGCAGGGCAGGTAGTGGTGGCCGGCGGGCAAAATCTCCTCGTCGTAATCGTCCACGCTACGCAAGCGCAGCAGCTTCATCGGCTCGGGCAGGTAGACATACCGGCCCACGGCGTTTTGCGTGTAGACCGGGGCCACCATCAGGCCCTCGCCCAGCAGCAGCTGGTCCTCCACGGTGCGGGCCATGGCGTCGCCGGGGTAATCGAAGGCCAGCGGGCGGAAGTACATCCCGTCCGAAAGGGCCGCCTTGACGAACTCGCTGTACAGGTAGGGCAGCAGCGCATAGCGCAGCCTGACCATATTGCGCAGCGCAGGGATCTGCTTTTTAAAGCGGTACAGCTCCTGGTCACGGGTGCCGAGGGCGGCGTGGTTCCGCATCAGCGGCGTGAAAATACCAAACTCGATCCACCGCAGCACGAGGTCGGGCGAGGTGTCGCAGCCAAAGCCGCCCAGATCCGCGCCGCTGAACAAAAAGCCGCTCATCTGCACATCGGGCATTTCGCGGATGTTTTGCAGCAGATGGCTCCACCAGGCGCAGTTGTCGCCCAGCCAGATGCCGCCGTAGCGGTGCGCGCCGATGCAGGAGGCGCGGCTGAACAGCAGCGTGCGCTTGCCGGGGCGCAGCTCCGCCATGGCTTCGCCGGCGGCGCGGGTCATGTTATAGCCGTACAGGTTGTGGACGCGGTCGTGCTGCACGGGCCTGCCGTCCACCTCGTGATAGAATGCGGCGTAGTCCGCAGGGGAATTGGAGAGGCGCAGCACGGCGTCCTTCATGGAAAAAAATTCGTTGACGCCCAGATTTTTGCCCTTGAGGCGATCCAGCTCCGCAAAGGCTTCGGCCAGGCCCTCCTCGGAGTAGAAGATGGCGGGTTCGTTCATGTCGTTCCAGAAGCCGGCGATGCCCTGATCCAGCAGCAGCTGATACTTGTGCCCAAACCAGCGGCGCACCTCCGGGCGCAAAAAATCCGGGAAGTAGGCCCGCCCCGGCCATACGGCCCCTACAAAGGGCGTGCCGTCCGCCTTTTTGCAGAAGTAGTCCTGCTCCAGTCCCTCCCGGCAGGTGGGGTCGGCCTCGTCCTGCTTGATGCCCGCGTCAATGATGGGCACCAGCCGGATGCCCTCCTCCCGCAGCGAGGCCGCAAGGCCCGGCAGATCGGGGAAGCGCTGGGTGTCTATGGTAAAATCGGCGTAGTCCTTGAGATAGTAGATATCCAGGTAGATGGAATCCAGCGGGATATCGTTTTCGCGGTAGCCCGCGAGCACAGCGCGGATGTCGGCCTCGTTGGTGTAGCCCCAGCGGCTCTGGCCAAAGCCGAAGGCCCAGCGCGGCGGGATGTAGCTGCGGCCTGCCAGGCCGCGCAGCTGCGTGCAGAGGTCCGCCGCGCCGGTGCCGGTGAGGATATAGAGGTCGTAGTCCGGTTCGGCGGGCGTGACGGTAAGCTCGTCCGGGTCGGTGTAGCCCACGTCGTACTCCACCCGGCCGCCGTAGTCCAAAAAGACGCCGAAGGTCTCTTCACCGTCCACGATAAAAAAGTTGTGGGCGCTGTAAAGCGAGCACTTTTCCTCGGTGTGGCTGCAATCGTCGGTGCAGTAGTTGATGTAGTGCCAGCCGCGCTTGTTGATGCCGCGGGTCGTCTCGCCCAGGCCGTACACGACGTCCTCGCGGGCCATGGTGTAGCGCCAGCCCTCCGGGCCGCCCTGCAAAAAGGGCACGGGGCCCTGCTGCACGGGCAGTGCGCGCACCACCGTATCGGTGGGGATCATGTGTCCAAAAGAAAAGCGTTGGATCATAAAAGGTTCCTCCCTGCGGCCCCAAAGGCCGCGCATTTGTTTTGCTGTGATGGATGAATACGGTTTGGGCGGGCCTATGCCCCGTCCTCCGCAAGGGCACGGCAGCAGTTGAACCGGATCAGCTCACGGACCGCCGGGCTGTAGGCGCGCGTGGTGGAATAGGCCATGTAAATATAGCGATGGAACCGTTCCTGTTTGAACGGGATCAGTGCCACGTCTCCTGTGTGCATCTGGGGATAGTCCGTGCCGACAAAAATCCCCAGTCCGGCCTGCACCATCCCAAGGAGGCCGTTGTCTTCATTTGCGACGCCGACCAGTGTTTGGGAAATACCGTAGTATTCCAACATCTCAAGGATCAGCGTTGCATAGGCCTTTGCGCTTGTAAGCAGGATGGGCCGGGCGGCCTGCTTCAGCTGTTCCGGTGTGAGCTCTGCCTGCGCAGCCAAAGGGTCGTCCTTGCGCACGACCACCACAAACGGCATTTCCATGACCGGAACGAACTGCACGCCGGTCACATCCGGAATACGGCTGCCGAAGATGACGTCGTACCGGCCTTGCAACAGCCTTTCCACCAACACCTCGGTCTGCTCGGTATCGATGTCAAACTGGGCCGTGATGCCGGTGCAGTGAAGAAATTCCTCGATCATGTGCGGGATGCAGGTGCTGGAGGCGGGAATCACGCACCCGAGAGAGATGCGCTGTATCTGGTTGGCGTAGGATCTTACTGCCTGGGTGCCCAGTTCGATCTGCTCCAGCGCCCGCTGCGCATAGTGTAAAAACTCTTGTCCGGCCAAGGTCAGCGCTACATTGCGTCCCCGTTTTTCAAACAGCGCCATGCCCAGCTCCTCCTGCAACAGGGAAATGGCCCGGCTGAGCGAGGGCTGCGAGATGTAGAGCTGCTTTGCCGCGGAACCGTAGTGCTCGGTTT
>CAZYAX010000120.1:0-5353 GCA_964646195.1 uncultured Faecalibacterium sp.
GAGCGTAACGCTTTGCAAAAAGACCCCTTGACAAATCGTTTTCTGTTTTTCAATTTGATCCGTCTTTTCCGTTCAGGTCTGCCTTACCTTGTTTGGAGACGAAAAGACGGAAGAGATGAGCGCCGCCTCCGCCGTGCCCATCCAGAACATGAAGCACCTGCTGCAATTCCGCTGCCTGATCGAGCCTGAGATCTGCGGGCAGGAGGCTCCCACGGCCTCGCCCGAACTCATAGCCCGGCTGGAGCAGCTCCTGAAGACTATGAAAGCATCAGTGGGCAGCTCCCACAATTTCGTCCGGGCGGACATGGACTTCCACCTGGCGATCTGCGAGGCGCGATCATCCCCGTGGACGGCGGCTACCTGGTAAAGTAATTTTTCTCACACTATTTTCCTCCTCATAGAAACAGCCGCCCGTGCAGGTTTTGCACGGGCGGCCGTTTTTATGGTTTAAAATTCTTTGCCAGGCTTTCTTTTAAGAAAGCCGCGTTTTTCAGCACCCGATGGCGGCGCACTTCTCCGCCAGCCAGGCGCGCTCGTCCTCGTTGAGGCGCGGGGCCAGCTTCTCGAACACCTGGCGGTGGTAATCGTTCAGCCAGGCCAGCTCGTCCTTGGTCAGCACGCCGGGCACGATGGGGGAGGTGGCGATGGGCACGAACATCAACGGGCGGAACGCCAGGAAAGTGCCGTACTGGTTGACGCACTTCTCGTAGCATTCCAGCTCGTTCTCGATGCGGATGCCCAGCTGGCCGCCCTCGTAGACGCCCGGCTCGTCGGTGACCACCATGCCGGGCACGAACTTGACCTGGTTGGTGCCGTTGAGGTGGTGCGGGCCCTCGTGGACGTTGCCCACAAAGCTCACGCTGTGGCCGGTGCCGCAGCGGTAGTTGATCAGGTGCTGCCACAGCGGCTCGCGGGCGATGCTGTCCAGCATCTGGCCGGTGCAGTAGTTGAGCCACACCGCCTTGGCCATGTCGATGTGGCACTGGAGCGTCCAGGTGTAGAACAGCCGCTCATCCTCGGTGAGCGGGCCCACCGGGTAGGTGCGGGTGATGTCGGTGGTGCCGTCCATATAAGTGCCGCCGCAGTCCACCAGCAAAAAGCCGCGCCGCTCGATCTCGCTCTGGTTGTCCTTGGTGGCGTGGTAGTGCATCATGGCCGCGTTCGGGCCCCAGGCCGCGATGGTGCCAAAGCTCTCCACGATAAACTTGTCCTGCGCGCTGCGGTACTTGTGCAGTATGTCATCGATGTCGGTCTCATACAGCGTTTCGCCCGCGGCCAGCCGCTGCTCCAGCTCGATTTGGAAGCGCACCATCGCCACGCCGTCCCGGATGTGGGCCTCGCGCATATGGGCCAGCTCCGTCTCATTCTTCACGCCCTTGAGCAGGATCAGCGGGTCGGTGCCGTCCTTCACGGTCAGCGCGCCGTTGGCCGTCAGGGCCTGATACACCGCGTAGTTCACCGACGAGGTGTCCGCCAGCACGGTCTCAGCCTGCGTTTCGGCGGCCACAAAGTCCAGGATCGAGTCGTACTCCCGCACCTCGACGCCGTTTTCGGCCAGCTCGCGGGCGGCCTCCGGCTGGAGGCGGGCCGTATTGATGAACAGCACCGCGCGGTCCATTGTCACATAGCAGTAGGCCATGGCGTAGGGGGTGCATTCAATGTCCATGGCGCGCAGGTTGAGCAGCCAGGCCACGTTGTCCAGCTTGGCACACAGCTCGGCGGTGCAGCCCTCGGCGGCCAGCTTTTCCCGCAGCTGGCCCAGCTTTTCCGCCGGGGAGAAGCCGGCGTACTCCCTGGCCAGCAGCCAGGCCGGGGTGGCGGGCAGCGGCGGGCGGCCCTCGGTCCACAGCTCGTCCTCCAGGTTCAGCGTGCGGATCGTCGCGCCCTTTTTGTCCAGCGCCTTTTGCAGGCCGCGCACCAGCTTGCAGGAGGCCGTCAGGCCGCACAGGCCCAGCGTCTGGCCCTCGCTCAGGGCGTTTGCGCAGTATTCCTGCACGGTGGGCACGCCCGGCTCACCCATGCGCTGCAGCTCGATCTCGGTGCCGGCCAGCTGCTTTTCGGCCTGCACAAAAAAGCGCCCGTCCGCCCACAGCGCGCTGCCGGTGCGGGTGACCACGAGGTTGGAGTTTTCGCCGGTAAAACCGGAGAAATATTCGCGGGAATTGTAGTGCTTGGGCAGGTACTCGCTGGAATGGGGGTCGCCGGTGGGGATAAGATATGCCTCGCAGCCCTGGGCCAGCATGGCGGCGCGCAGGGCTGCGATACGGTCATTGGTAGGATTCATACAGGTTCCTTCTTTCAAATCGATTTGTCTGCCGGTAAAACGTCCGGCGGCGCGTTTGCATCATGGTTCCTATTGTAGCATGATTGGGTAGAGAATGCAAACCCGGATCTGCCGGACTTTTTTGCAGCGGAGCTCTTGACTTTTTATATTATTTGTATTATTATATATAATACAAATAATATCTCATTGGAAGGGAGGCACACCTATGCTGCTGCAGCTGGATTTTCAAAGCCCGATCCCCATTTACAAACAGATCCGGGATCAGATCGTGCTGGCCATCGCGCAGGGCACTTTGCAGCCGGGCGAAAAGCTGCCCGCTATCCGCATTCTGGCCGAGGACGCAGGGGTGAACACCATGACCGTGAGCAAGGCGTACCAGCTTTTAAAGAGCGAGGGCTATCTTGCCACCGGCCGGCGCAGCGGGGCCACCATCTGCCGCCCGCCCGGCACAGGCGGCCCGGCCCGGCTGGACGCGGATCAGACCTCCCGGCTGCGGCTGCTGGCCGGGGAGGCCAAGCTGGCCGGGCTGGGGCTGGAAGAATTTTTGGAGCTGTGTCAAACGCTTTACTGTGAAACGGAGGGATAACAAATGACCCAGAGCCTGCTGCTGTTTTTGTTTTTGCTTGCCTGTACGCTGCCCGTTCTGCTCATGCTCTATGTGACCGAGCGCAACGAGACAAAGCCCAAAAAGGGCCTCATCCTCGGTGTGACGCTGCCGCCGGAGGGGCAGGCCCTGCCGGAGGTACAGGCCGTCGTGGCCCGCTTCAAAAAAGAGCTGAACCTTGTGTGCCTCGTTTTTCTGGCCGCGTTCTGCCTTCTCTTTTGGGTGAAGTCCAGCTGGCTCCTTTTCACCCTGTGGCTCCTGCTGCTGCTCGTGGGCTGTGCCCTGCCCGCGCTGCCCCATGTGCGGGCGAACCGTGCGCTCAAGGCCATCAAAAAGCAGCACGGCTGGCAGGGGGCCAGGCCCGCACACCGGGTGGTGGATACTGCGGCCGCCGCCTCGCTGCCCAAACCTCTGGGCGTGGGGGCCATCCTGCCGCCGCTGGCGCTCTGCCTGCTGCCGCTGCTGGGCGCGGCGCTGGACTATACCGGCACGGAACGGCTGCTGTGGGTGCTTTTTTACGGCAGCGATACGGCGGCGGTGCTGCTGCTGTGGGCCTGCGGGCGTTGGATGTTCCGCCGCCGGGTGGATATGGTCAGCGACGATACCGCGCTGAACCAGACCCTGCTGCGGGTGCGGCACTTGTACTGGAACCGCTGCTGGGTGCTGTGCATGTGGGGCTGCGCGGGGCTGAACCTGGGCATCTGGCTGTTCGCCGCGCACCCGGCCGTGGAGCTGGCCGTCACGGTCGCGGCCTCGGTGCTGCTGCTGGCCGCCGTGCTCTGGGCCGAGCTGGGCGCGCGCCGCGCACAGGAGCGGCTCACCTCCCAGGCCGCCCCCCGCATCCTTGCGGATGAGGACGACGCCTGGCTGGGCGGCATCCTCTACTATGACCCCACCGACGCCCGCATGGTGGTGTCCAACCGGGTGGGCATCGGCACCACCGTCAATCTGGCCAGCAGGGGCGGCAGGCTCCTGACGGGCGTGTCCGCTGCCCTGCTGCTGGCCGCGCTGCTCATCGGCCCGGCGATGGGCTTTGCGGAGCAGGCCCGCATCAGCCTCCGGATGGAAGGGGGCAGGCTGTCTGCGACCCATATCACCGAAAAATATTCCATCCCGCTGGCGGATATCACCGCAGCCGAACTGCACGACGCGCTGCCTCCTGCCACGCGCACCTGGGGCACCGGGCTGGACCGCTACCTGAGCGGCACATTCACCATGCAGGGCTACGGCAGCTGCCAGCTCTGCCTGGACCCCACGGTCCCGCCGTTTTTGTATGTGAAGGCCGGCGGCACGGGCTACTGGCTGGGGGCCAGCGACCCGGACGAGACCCGCTCGGCGGCCCAGGCGCTGCAAAACCGCACCGACGGGCAGGCCGTTTTGCCCGCCGCGGGATGATTTCTGGCATATTCCTCGAAAAATTCAGATTTTTTTCATAAAAAACGTAGATTTGCCATTGACAGCCTTGGTATAATATAAGATGTAGGTTTTCGCGGGACAGCGTGGGTAAAACCGCCGCTGCCCCGCTTTCAGGTTAAAGGAAAGAGGCAAAACGATATGACGAAAATCGATATTTTTTCCGGCTTTTTGGGTGCGGGCAAGACCACGCTCATCAAGAAGCTGATTCAGGAGTCCTTTGCGGGGCAGAAGGTGGTGCTGATTGAGAACGAGTTCGGCGAGATTGGCATCGACGGCGGCTTTTTGCAGGAGTCCGGCATCCAGATCAACGAGCTGAATGCGGGCTGCATCTGCTGCTCGCTGGTGGGCGACTTCCGCGAGGCGCTCAAGCAGGTGGTGAGCCAGTATGCGCCCGACCGCATCCTGATCGAGCCGTCCGGCGTGGGCAAGCTGTCCGACGTGACCCGCGCCGTGGAGGGCGTGGCCGAGCAGCTGGACGTGGAGCTCTCCAGCTTTGTGACCATCGCCGATGTAAACAAGGTCAAGCTGTATATGAAGAACTTCGGTGAGTTCTACGACGACCAGGTCAGCCACGCCAGCTGCATCATCCTCAGCCGCACCCAGACCGCCAAGGAGGACAAGGTAGCCGCCGCGGTGGCGCTGCTGCGGGAGAAAAACCCCACCGCCACCATCGTCACCACCCCGTGGGACGATCTGACCGGCGCGCAGATCCTCACCGCCATGTCCACCCGGAACGACTTTGTGGCGGAGCTGCTGGCCATGGCCGCCAAAGCCAACGCCGAGCATGCCGCTGAGGACGCTGAGGAAGAGGAGGAGCATCACCACCACCATCATCACCACTACGATGAGAACGGCGTGTGCAGCTGCGGCCACCACCACGATGATGATGATGACGATGACGACGATGACGAGGACGAACACGAACATCATCACCATCACGACCATGAGGACGGCGAGTGCTGCCACCATCACCACGACCACGACGAGGACGATGGCGATGAGCATGAGCACGAGCATGAATGCTGCCACCACCATGACCACGATGAGGA
>CAZYAX010000121.1:0-5311 GCA_964646195.1 uncultured Faecalibacterium sp.
ACCTCGTACTCGATCTCCTTCCAGCCGGCGATGCACTTTTCCACCAAAATCTGATGGATGGGCGACAGGCGCAGGCCGTTTGTGCCGATCTCGATGAGCTTGGCACGGTCCGGGCAGATGCCGCCGCCGGTGCCGCCCATCGTAAAGGCCGGGCGCACGATCACCGGGTAGCCGATACGGTCTGCGCAGGCCAGCGCGTCCTCCAGCGTCTCCACCACCTCGGAGGGGATGACGGGCTGGTGCAGCTTTTCCATCGTCTCCTTAAACAGCTCGCGGTCCTCGGCACGGTCGATGGTCTCAGGCTTGCAGGCCAGCAGGCGCACGCCGGTCTTATCGAGGTAGCCGCTGCGGGCCAGCTCCATGGAGAGGTTGAGGCCCATCTGGCCGCCGAGGTTGGGCAGCACCGAGTCCGGCTTTTCGATGTCGATGATGCGCTCCACCACTTCCAGCGTCATGGGCTCGATGTACACATGGTCGGCCACGTCCGGGTCGGTCATGATGGTAGCGGGGTTGGAGTTGAGCAAAACGGTTTCGATGCCCTCCGCCTTGAGCGCGCGGCAGGCCTGTGTGCCGGAGTAGTCAAACTCTGCCGCCTGCCCGATGATGATGGGGCCGGAGCCAATGACCAGTACCTTTTTGATCCTTGGATCCTTGGGCATATCAGCGCACCTCCTTTGCGGCCTTGACGTTGTTCAAAAAGCGGTCGAACAAAAACTCGGTGTCCTTGGGGCCGCCGTTTGCTTCGGGGTGGAACTGTACGGTAAAACAGTTCCATTTTTTATATTTGATGCCCTCGCAGGTGCCGTCGTTGGCATTTACCTGCGCCACCTCGCCCATCTCGGCGGGCAGCTCCTCCCCCACCACCGCGTAGCCGTGGTTCTGGCTGGTGATAAAGGTGCGGCCGCTCTCAAAATCGGTCACAGGTTGGTTTGCGCCGCGGTGACCATATTTGAGCTTGACCGTTTTTGCGCCGGCGGCCAGCGCCGAGAGCTGGTGGCCCAGGCAGATGCCAAAGGTGGGGATGCCCAGCGCAAAGATCTGGCGCAGGTTTTCGATCACCTCCACCGGCTCGGCGGGGTCGCCGGGGCCGTTGGACAGCATGATGCCGTCCGGAGACAGCGCGGCCACCTCCTGCGCGGTGGAAAAGGCGGGCATCACCGTCACCTTGCAGCCCCGCTTGACCAGACACCGCACGATGTTGCGCTTGCAGCCATAGTGCATGAGCACGATGTGCGGCGCGCCGTCCGGGTTATGCACCTCGGGTGCGGCGCAGGTCACGTTCTTCACCGCGTCCGTCACCGCATAGGCGCGGATCCTGTCCAGCAGCGCGCCGGTTTTTTCTTTGTTTGCAGGGTCGGCTGGGTCAAATTCGGTGAGGATCGCGCCGTTCATCACGCCGCTCTCACGGATGATGCGGGTAAGATGGCGGGTATCCACGCCCTCGATTCCGATGATATTGTTTTTCTTCAAAAAGCTGTCCAGCGTCTCCTCGCTGCGCCAGTTGGACGGCGTGGCGCAGGCCTCGCGAACGATGTAGCCCCTTGCCCAGATGCGGTCGGACTCCATATCCTGCCGGTTCATGCCGTAGTTGCCGATGAGCGGGTAGGTCTGGGTGATGATCTGGCCGTAATAGCTGGGGTCGGTCAGCGTCTCCTGAAAGCCTACCATACCCGTAGCAAACACGACCTCGCCCACCGTGACGCCTGTAACGCCCACCGACTGGCCGGCAAAGACCATTCCATTTGCCAAAAGAAGATATGCGTTCATACTATCCCTCGTTTCCAGTAAATTGGAGCGGCCAAGGGAGCTTCTGATCAAATCCGCATGTATGCCGCAGCCGCCGGTATGCGCGCCAGGGCTTTAGCCGGGATTTATTCAGAGCCTCCCTCGTTTACAGCGTCTGCCTCGCTTGCTGCTTCATTTTGCGGCTGCCCAGATGCACCAGCGGCAGCTTTCCCTCCTTGCAGAGGGGGCAGGCATCCGCCGGGTAGTTGGGCAGATCCAGCTTGAGCGCGCTGGCCAGAATGGGGATCGGGGACGGCGCTTCGGGCTTGGTGCGGTCAACCACGCAGGTGATGCCCAGGCACACGCCGCCGGCCTCCTCGATCACGCGCCTGGTCTCCAGCGATGAAATGCCGGTGGTCACCACGTCCTCGGCAATGATGCAGCGCTCGCCCGGCTGGATGGCAAACCGCTTGAGGGTCATCACATTATCCACACGCTCGGTAAAGATCGCGCGCTTGCCAGTCTGGCGGGCCAGCTCATAGGCATACACGATGCCGCCCATGGCCGGGCCAACGATCACGTCCACGTCCAGCTCACGCAACTTCTCGGCCACCGGCTTCATCACCTCGGCGCAGCGGTCCGGGTACTGCTGCAAATAGGCCATCTGGCAATAGGCGCTGGAGTGGCGCCCCGAGGACAGCAGAAAGTGCCCTTCCAGAAACGCACCGCAGCTCTTTAAGATCTCAATCGCTTCACTCATAGTTTTCTCTCCCTCTCCTGTTTTAAACTCCCGTGGTATTGTATCACAGCACGCGCCAAAATGCAAATTTATTCTAAAAATACTTTTATTCTTTGCATATTTTTCTGTATTTGCGAATACTTTTGCATTTTTATGCAGTCCGTTTTAACGTTGCAGGCGCTTTTTACGGTACGCGGTAACAGACTTCGTACAAAAACTGCTGGCCAGCACCGATCCTGTAGGCGGCCTTTCACCGCGCGCAGCCGCGAATCTCGTCCAACGTGGTCACGCCGTGGGCGTCCATCCACTGGGCCATCTCGTCCGCAATGGTCTCCATGGCGCGGGGGTTGGCAAAGTTGGCCGCGCCCACCTGCACGGCCGCCGCCCCGGCCATGATAAACTCCAGCGCGTCGCGGCCCGTGGCGATACCGCCCAGGCCCACCACTGGGATGCGCACTGCGCCCACAGCCTGCCACACCATGCGCAGCGCGATGGGCCGCACCGCCGGGCCCGAGAGGCCCGCAAAGATGTTGTCGAACACCGGCTTGCGCCTTTCCAGATCGATGGCGCAGGCCTGGAAGGTATTCGTCAGGCTGATGGCATCCGCGCCCGCGGCCTCCACGGCCCGGCACATATCCGGGACGTTCTCGGCCTGGGGGCTCAGCTTGACCATCAAGGGCTTTTTGCACACCGCGCGCACCATGCGCACGATGACCCCAGCCGCATCCGCTTTGACGCCATAGGCCATGCCGCCCGCCTTAACGTTGGGGCAGCTGATGTTCAGCTCGATGATATCCACCGGGCTTTCGCTCAGCATCGCTGCCCCCTGCACATATTCTTCCTCGCTGTGGCCGCCCAGGTTTGCCAGCACCACGGTGCCGTACCGCTGCTTGAGCTCCAGCATTTCGGGCAGCTCCACGTCAACAAAGTGCTGCACGCCGGGGTTTTGCAGGCCGATGCTGTTGATGAGGCCGGAGGGTGTCTCAAACAACCGCTCGCCCTTGTTGCCGTACTGGCCGTGCAGCGTGAGGCCCTTGCCGGAGATGCCGCCGATCTTGGTAAAATCGGCCAGCTCCTCATATTCCACGCCGTAGCCCACCGTGCCGGACGCGCCGATCACCGGGCTGTTCATCGTAAAGCCCAGCAGGTTCGTTTTTAGATCTGCCATCAAAACACCTCCGCCGCGTCAAATACCGGGCCGTCCTTGCACACGCTGCGGCCCTCGCCGCTTTTAGTAGCGCAGGTGCAGCCCAGGCAGGCTCCAATGCCGCAGGCCATCTTTTTCTCCAGGCTCACAAGGCAGGGCGTGCCCGCTTTGGCGCACAGCCGCGCTGCGCTGCGCATCATGACCTCCGGGCCGCACACCAGCACCACGTCGTAATCCGCCGGGTCGTACAGCTGGGTGACAAAGCCGTGGAAGCCCACCGCGCCGGTGTCGGTGGACACCTTGACGAGGTTTGCAAGGCCGCGGTACGGCTCCATACAATAGGGCTTATCCCGGAAGCCGAAAAACACGTCCGGCTTAGTGCCCGCCGCAGCCAGCTCACGGGTGAGCTGGTACAAAGGCGCTGTGCCGATGCCGCCGCCCACCACGGCGATCTTTTTATATTGCGCAGCCAGTGCGCGCGCATCAAAGCCGTTGCCCATGGGGCCGGTGAGCTGCAAGCTGTCCCCTGCCTTGAGCGCGGCCAGCTTGCGGGTGCCCTCGCCGATCACCTGGTACAAAAACTCCACGGTCAGGCGGTCCGCGTCCCATTGATGCACACTGATGGGCCGGGAGAGGAAGGGCGCTTCGTCCGCGCCCCACCCGCGCAAGGTAAAGAACTGGCCCGCATGGGGCGCATGTCCGGCGTCCGGCCAGAGCACACGCAGCAGGCGGATGTCCTCCTGCACGGCCTCTTGGATGAGCACAGTGGCTTCACAGCAGGCTGCAAGCATGGGCGATGGCCTCCTTCATGTTCACACATTCATTGTAGGCCGCCTCGTCAAAGGCAACGCCCGGCTGCTTTTTGTACGCCAGCAGGATGCCGCGGCTGGAATTGACCGTGCCGCCGTTGCCAGCCGTAAGGTATTGGGCAATGTCCCCGGCCTTGCCGCCCTGCGCGCCGTAGCCCGGGATGAGGAAAAAGCTGTCCTTGTAGCGGGCGCGGATCTCGGTGGCCTCCTCGATGTGGGTGCCGCCGATCACCAGGCCGATGGAGGAGTAGCCCCGCTCGCCCATATAGCCCTTGCCCAGCGCGTTGAGCTTATCGCCCACCAAGTCGTACACATGGCGGCCGTCGGCCAGCTTTTCGTATTCAAAATCCTTTGCGCCGCCATTGGAGGTGCGGCACAGCACAAACATGCCCTTGCCCTGCTTTTCGGCGTAGGGCAGGTATGGGCTGATGGAGTCCAAGCCCATATAGGGGGCCAGCGTGACGAAGTCCGCTTCAAAGTCCCCGGCAAAATGGCCCATGGCGTACATCTCGGCGGTCTTGGCGATGTCGCCGCGCTTGATGTCCGCGATCACCGGCACACCGGCACAGCGCACAGCCTTGAGCGTTTCGGCATAGGCGCGCAGGCCGTCCAGGCCCAGCGACTCGTAGTAGGCGATCTGCACCTTGTAGCAGCCCGCCACCGCCTTGGTGGCCTCGATCAGGGCCTTGTTGAAGCGCACGATGTTCTCGCCCTTGGTCAGCGCGGTATCGGCGTAGCCCTCCGGCAGATAGGAAAAATCGGTATCCAGCCCGACGCACACCGGGCCGCGCGCGGCCACCGCATCGTAGAGCTTGTCCATGTTCGTCATTGTTCGGTTTCCTCTCCTTTAATCTAAGGAAGCTCTGAATAAATCTGGTATGCAGATTGCCG
>CAZYAX010000122.1:0-5302 GCA_964646195.1 uncultured Faecalibacterium sp.
CCTCGTACCGGCGATGAATCCGGCGTATGGTATGTGCTGGCATTGCTGTCAATCTGCGGACTGGTGGTTATTGTATTGCCTCAAAAGCGCAGGAATCAAAAGCAGTAAAGCGCATCCCAACCGTTGGACTGGCTAAACCAGCCTAGTCAAAAGCAGCCGAGCCTCACAGGGGCCCGGCTGTTCTTTTGAAAAGCAAGCAAATCAAGCCATAGAGGAAGTGAACCGTGCATGAATCGTGCCAACGATATCACTGGGCTGGACTCCGGGCATGTAACAGCCGTTGAGCCCACAGCCAAAAACACAAGGGCAGCATCCTCTGGCGCTGCCGCAGCTTCCAGCGCAAAATCAAAATTTGGCCTTGTGGAACAAAGCAAATGGGTGTATAATACAAACTGAATTGTTGTCGCCGCGCCGTTTTCCGGCTGCGCGGCGGGTAAGGATGGTACATTGTTTGGAATACTTGGAGTTTCAGCATAACGGCGCTGTGGCCGATCTGATCAGCCGCACCTACGATACGCCGCCGCTGGCCTTTGTTCACAGCTACGGCTGCCAGCAGAATGTCAACGACGGCGAGCGCATCAAGGGTGTGCTGGTGGATATCGGCTACGGCCTTTGCGATAAGCCGGAGGACGCCGACCTGATCCTGTTTAACACCTGCGCGGTGCGTGAGCACGCCGAGCAGCGGGTGTTCGGCAACGTGGGCGCGCTGAAGGGCCTGAAGGAGAAAAAGCCCGGCCTCATCATCGGCCTGTGCGGCTGCATGGCAAACCAAAAGCATGTGGTGGAAAAGCTTCGCAGGAGCTATCCGTATGTGGATCTCGTGTTCGGCGTGGACGGCATCGACACCTTGCCGGAGTTGATCGCCCGCCGCCTCCAAAAGCGCAAGCGCGTGCTTTTGGAGCCCGGCCAGCGCCCCGTGATCGTGGAGAACATCCCCATCCGGCGGGAAAGCGAGTTCCGCGCATGGCTGCCCATCATGTACGGGTGCGATAATTTCTGCACCTACTGCATCGTACCCTATGTGCGCGGGCGGGAAAAAAGCCGCAAGCCGGCCGATATCCTGGCGGAGTTTCAGGGCCTTGTGGACGCAGGCTATAAGGAGATCACCCTGCTGGGCCAGAACGTGAACAGCTACGGCAAGGGGCTGGAGGAGGAGATCGACTTTGCCGATCTGCTCAACCTTTTGTGCGCTGTGCCGGGAGACTACCATATCCGCTTTATGACCAGCCACCCCAAGGACGCCAGCCGCAAGCTCATCGATACCATTGCCGCCCAGCCCAAGCTGTGCAAGCATTTGCATCTGCCTGTGCAGTGCGGCTCCAACCGGCTGCTGCAGGAGATGAACCGCCACTATACGGTGGAGCAGTACCTTGATCTGATCGAGTACGCGCGCCGCCGCGTGCCGGGCATTACCTTTTCCAGCGATATCATCGTGGGCTTCCCCGGCGAGACGGAGGAGGACTTTGCCGCAACGCTGGAGCTGGTGCGCAAGGTGGGCTATATGCAGCTTTTCACCTTTATCTATTCCAAGCGCACCGGCACCAAGGCCGCGCTGCTGCCCGACCCCACCCCCCGGCAGGAAAAGACCGCCCGCATGGAGCGGCTGCTCAAAACGCAGGACGAGATCGCCATGGAGCTGGTTCGCGCGCAGGTGGGAAATACCGTGCGGGTGCTGGTGGAGGGCTTTGGCCGGCAGGAAGGTATGCTGACCGGGCGTTTGGATAATAATTTAACTGTGGAGTTCGCGGCGGACGCCGCGCTGCTGGGCTGCTATGCAGAGGTTAAGCTGACCGGCGCACGCGCGACCGTGCTGTTGGGCGAACAAAGGAACCGCTGACTAAATCGCGGCCGGCGCTTTGGCGCGCCGCCGGATTTGACCGGAGGCTCCCGGGCCAAATATATTGTAAGAGGAGATAACAAAAGTATGGATTGCATCGATCTTTTTAAGCGCGCTGCGGTTGCATTGCAGACGGACAACCGCTACCTGGCCCTGGACCAGGCCCGCAAAATGAACGATAAGGACGAGGAGCTGCAAAACATGATCGGGGAGTTCAACCTCGCCCGCATGGATCTGAACAACGAGATCGGCAAGGAGGAGCGCAACGACGCGCGCATCGCTGAGCTGAACGAAAAGGTCAACAGCCTCTACGGCCAGATCATGAACGACGAGGGGATGATCGCCTACAACGAGGCCAAGCGCGACTGCGAGGCGCTCATCAACTATATCGACGCCATCATCAACACGGCGATGAATGGCGGCGATCCGATGACTGTGACAGAGCCCTCGGAGGCCTGCACGGGCAGCTGCTCCACCTGCGGCGGCTGCCACTAACAGCACGACGGAACGCGGCTTTGCAGCAAAAAAGCATAGCCGCGTTTTCCTTGCAGAAGAAGCCCCTCTGCGGCCCAGAGGGCTTGCGCATGGCTGCGGATCCTGCGCCTGCCGCACGGAAAAAACGGGAGGAAGGTGAATTGCCATGGCGGATTTTTCGCCCATGATGCAGCAGTATTTTGAAATAAAAAACCAACACAAGGACGCGATTCTGTTCTACCGGATCGGGGACTTTTACGAGATGTTCTACGACGACGCGCTCACCGTTTCGCGGGAGCTGGATCTCACGCTGACCGGCAAGCAGTGCGGGCAGGAGGAACGCGCCCCCATGTGCGGCGTGCCGTTCCATAGCTACGAGAGCTACGCGGCGCGGCTTATCGCCAAGGGCTATAAGGTGGCCATCTGCGAGCACATGGAGGACCCGGCCAAGGCCAAGGGGCTGGTAAAGCGGGACGTCATCCGCGTGCTGACGCCGGGCACGGTGATCGAGAGCAGCATGCTTCAGGATGACCGCAACAACTACATCGCCAGCATTTACCTCAAGGGCAAGCGGGCAGGCGTGTGCTTTGCGGATGTGTCCACCGGTACGGCGCGCACCACCGAACTCAGCGAGGATAAGATTGCCGCGGCGGTGATCACCGAGCTGTGCCGGTACCGCCCCAGCGAGGTGCTGCTGAATACCGGCGTGTTGAGCTGCCGCGAGATCACCCAGTACATCAAAAAGAACATGACCTGCTCGGTGGAGCTGATGGAAGACGAGCGCTATGCGCCCGGCATCATCGATACGATGCTCAGCGACCAGTTCGGCCGCGGCTGGCAGCAGGCCACCGGCATCGCACCGGACGGCCTGGTGCGCTTTGCCATGGGCGTGCTGCTGCAATACCTCCACGACACCCAGATCAAGGGTGTGGAGCGGCTGAAAACCGTGGTGAGCTACACCGAGGCGCAGTTTATGCAGCTCTCGCCCGTGACCCGCGCGAACCTGGAGCTGACCGAGACGCTGCGCGGGCGGGATAAGCGCGGCACGCTGCTGTGGGTGCTGGATAACACCGAAACGGCCATGGGCAAGCGGCTGCTGCGCAGCTGGATCGAGCAGCCGCTGGTGTCCAGCCCGGCCATCAACGCGCGGCTGAATGCGGTGGAATGCCTCACGCGGGAGACCGTGACCCGCGGAGACCTGCGGGAGGAGCTGCGGTATATTTTCGACATTGAGCGCCTGATGACCCGCACGATCTACGGCTCCGCCACACCCAAGGAAATCTACTCGCTGGCGCAGACCTGCGACCGGCTTCCCCGGCTCAAGGAGCTGGCAAACGGCTGCGGCTGCCCGGAGCTGGCAGACATTGCCGCCCAGATCGACGTGCTGGACGACATTAAGGGCAAAATCTATGCGGCGGTGGACCCGGAAGCGCCCTCCACCCTCAAGGACGGCGGCGTGATCGCGGCGGGCTACAACGCGGAGGTGGACGAGCTGCGCTCCATTCGGGACAACAGCAAGGGCGTGCTGGCACAGCTGGAAACGCGCCTGCGGCAGGAGACCGGCATCCCCAAGCTCAAGATCGGCTTTAACCATGTGTTCGGCTATTACATTGAGGTAAGCAATTCCTATAAAAATATGGTGCCGGAGGCCTATATCCGCAAGCAGACCCTGACAACCGGCGAGCGCTACATCACGCAGGAGCTGAAGGAGCTGGAGAACAAAATCCTCGGCGCGCACGAGCGGCTGATCGTGCTGGAGCACCAGCTGTTTGCCGGCCTGCTGGAGAGCATTGGCCGCGAGCTGGCGCGCATCCAGAACACGGCGGCGGCGGTGGCCCGGCTGGATGTGCTGGCCGGGCTGGCGCAGGTGGCGGCAGACCACAACTACTGCCGTCCGGTCGTGGACGATACGGACGAACTGCGCATCGTGGAGGGGCGCCACCCCGTGGTGGAGCAGATGCTCAAGGACGCCCCGTTCGTGCCCAACGACACCCAGCTGGACTGCGGCGAAAACCGCTGCCTGATCATCACCGGCCCCAACATGGCGGGCAAATCCACCTATATGCGGCAGAATGCGCTCATTACCCTCATGGCGCAGATCGGTTCGTTTGTGCCGGCCAAGGAATGCCATGTGGGCGTGGTGGACGCCATCTTTACCCGTGTGGGCGCGTCGGACGACCTGGCGGCGGGGCAGTCCACCTTTATGGTGGAGATGACCGAGGTGGCCGAAATTTTAAAAAAGGCCACGGCCAAAAGCCTTGTGGTGCTGGATGAGATCGGGCGCGGGACCTCCACCTTTGACGGCATGAGCATCGCCCGCGCCGTGGTGGAGCACATCGCGGATCCCCAAAAGGGGATGGGCTGCAAGACCCTGTTTGCGACGCACTATCATGAGCTCACCGACCTGGAGGGTGCGGTGGACGGCGTGAAAAACTACAACATCGCGGTCAAAAAGCGCGGTGAGGACATTACCTTTTTGCGGCGCATCGTGCGCGGCCCCGCGGACGACAGCTATGGCATCGAGGTGGCAAAGCTGGCGGGCCTGCCCGGCACCGTGACCAAGCGCGCCCACGAGGTGCTGCGGGTACTGGAGGCCAGCGCGCCCAAAAACCGCGTGGAGCAGATGGATTTTGCGTCCCTGCAGGAGTATGCGTCGCCCGCACTGCCCGGCGAGTTGGTGAAAAAGCTGGAAACGCTGGACGTGGAAACCCTTACCCCCATCGAGGCGCTCAACTTTTTGTATGAGCTGAAAAAGACCATGAAGGGGACGCTTTCGGGGTAATGGAGCACGGCGAGGCTAGGCCTGCACGGCTTGCAGGACAGAAACAGGCTTTTCCGCCCGGAAAAGGGCAGAGTGAAACGCCCGATTCCGGATAAGAGGCTGCCGCATGATCGCGGCAATGCCCTTTCCGGGGCGGGTGGATCGCAACCAGAAAACCAAGGGAAGCTCTGAATAAATCTGGTATGCAGATTGCCGAGCGAGCCGTGCCG
>CAZYAX010000123.1:0-5278 GCA_964646195.1 uncultured Faecalibacterium sp.
CCTCAAGCACAAGCTGGCCGCCATCCCGGCCGTGATCCGGGTGCGGGTGCTGTAAGCCTCGCACATTCCCCCTTAGCCTTTTAATAAAAACAGGAACGCCCCCCTTTCGCCAGCTTCCGGCAAAGGGGCGTTCCTTTGTTTTGTCTAATTTAACCTTATTTCGATAACCGGGTCACACCGTGCCCATCAGCAGATCCAGCAAATGGACTCCCTCTGCGCCGCCCAGCAGCACGCCCTTGAGGCAGGCCGTGCAGTAGGTCACCACGCGCTTGGTGCCATACTGCTTTGCCCACTCCTGCATCCGCGCCGCCTGCTCCTCCTTGGGGATCAGCTCCAGCCCTTCGTTTTGCACCCTGATGAAGTACTGCGGCGCGATCTTCATATTTTTCTCCACCACCGGGTTGAACCGCCACACGCCGTCGAACTGCGTCTTTTCAAAATTTTCCTCCAACTCAACGGGCACGATATTCATCTTCTCCATGCAGGCGCGCACGGCCTGCTGCATGGCCGGCTTGTTGCGGGCGCGCCAGCAGTCCTGAATCACCATCTTCTCCCCGTGGTAGTCCGGCCAGGGGAAGCGGTCCTGCTGCACAAGGTATTCCCACAGGCTCATTTCTTTGCTCTGCGGCGAGACCTCCCGCGTGATGGCGGAACAGGTCAGGCAGATGCTCAGCACGGTGTCGTCCGCCGTCAGCGTTTTCTGCGTTGGGCGGCAGCAGCCCGCCACCTTCACGTCCGGCTGCTGTGCCATGTACTCCTTGATCCGCTTGCTCGTCTCCGGCCGGGTCGCCGTAAAATTGCAGCTTGGAAGATAAATATACATCGTTTCCTCCTTATTGATTCATCGAAAAGTTTTTGCATTCCATGTCCGTCAAAAAGAGCGCTCTCTCTGGCCGGTTCGCATCCGCCGGAACGATCATCCGGCGGATGATCCGGTTCCCCGGCCCGTCCGGTCAAGCAAGGTCCTCGCCGTTGGAGCGGCAGACCTTTTGGTACCACCAGAAGCTGTCCTTGCGGCGGCGCTCCAGCGTCCCGTTTCCGTCCTCATCCATGTCCACATAGATAAAGCCGTAGCGCTTGCTCATCTGGCCGGTGCTCAGCGCGATGAGGTCGATCGGGCCCCAGGCCGTGTAGCCCATCACCGGCACGCCGTCCAGCTCCACTGCCTTTTTCATCTCGGCGATGTGCGCCCGCAGGTAGTCGATGCGGTACGGGTCGTGGATGGAGCCGTCCGGCTCCACCCTGTCCACCGCGCCCAAACCGTTTTCCACGATCATCACGGGCAGCTGGTACCGGTCGTACAGCACGTTCAGCGACCAGCGCAGGCCCTGCGGGTCGATGCCCCAGCCCCACTCGCTCTTTTTAAGATACGGGTTTTGGTAGCCCGTGTTAAGACCATTCAGCCCTTTTACCACGCCGTTTGTTTTTGCGCCGGTCACATGCGTCAGGTAGTAGCTGTAGGAGACGAAGTCCACCGTCCCGGCGCGCAGCAGCTCCGCATCGCCCTCCTGCTCCGGGAGCACGATGCCCTGGCGCTCAAACTCTTTGCGCTTGTAGGCCGGGTAGTAGCCCCGGCACTGCACGTCGCAGTAAAAGAGCATCTTGTGGTCAAACTCCATCGTGCCGATCATATCCGCCGGGTCGCAGCTGTTCGGGTAGGAGAAGTGGCCCGCATACATCATGCCCACGCGGTTTTCCGGGTCGATCCGGTGCGCGAGCTGCACCGCTTTGGCACTGGCGAGGAACTGATGATAGGCCGCCGTCATGCGCACTTGCTCGTCCTCACTGTCGATGCCGGCCGCGACCCACGGCTGCGTGGAGATGCAGTTGATCTCGTTAAAGGTCAGCCACAGCTTTACCCTGCCCTTAAAGTGCTCAAACAGCGTTTTTGCATACCGGGCGTAGAACTCCACCAGCGCGCGGCTCTCCCAAAAGCCGTACCGGGCAAGCCCCACCGGCGTTTCAAAGTGGGAGATCGTGACCAGCGGCTGGATGCCATGCACCAGCAGGCAGTCGATGACCTTGTCGTAAAACGCAAGTCCTTCCGCATTGGGCGCGGCCTCGTCGCCGTTCGGGAAGATGCGCGGCCAGCTGATGGAGAGCCGGTAGCAGTTCCAGCCCATCTCGGCAAACAGCGCGATGTCCTCCTCATAGCGGTGGTAATGGTCGATGGCGCGGTGGCTGGGGTAGTAGGTGCCCTCCTCCAGCGGGATGGTCTTGCGGCGCTTGATGCCCTTGCCGCCCACCGTCATCACATCCGCGGTGGAAAGGCCCTTGCCGCCCTCCCGGCAGCCGCCCTCAATCTGGTTGGCCGCCGTCGCGCCGCCCCACAAAAAGTTTTTGGGAAAAGGCATGGTTTACCCTCCGTTTTTTACTTGCTCTCATCGATGCCCAGCAAGTAGGACACGGCAAACGAGATCACAAAGGCGATGGCGCAGCCCACGGCCGCCAGGTACATGTTGCGCAGGCCGTCCGGGCCGATGTAGCTGGGCAGCGCAAAGATGGACGGGGCCACCTGCGCAAAGCGCCAGACATGGAAAATGCCCATGAAGAAGCCGGCCACACCGCCGCCGGTCATTGCGGCGATCAGCGGGCGCTTAAAGCGCAGCGAAATGCCGTACATCGCAGGCTCGGTGATGCCGCACACCGCCGACACGCCGCAGGAGGCGGCAAGGGACTTGATATCCGCATTCTTTGCGCGCACCGCCACGGCCAGCGAAGCGCCGCCCTGGGCGATGTTGGAGACCAGCATGCCGGGGCCCGCCACGATATCCGTGCCGGTGGAGGCCAGCATATTGACGCCGACCGGGATCAGACCATAGTGCATACCGCACATGACCATCAGCGGGGTGAACGCGCCCACCAGCGTGGGAACCAGCCAGCTTGCATAAGCGTTCAGCATGGTGACCAGCGCGCCCAGCATATTGCCCAGCCAGGTGCCGATGGGGCCGAGAACGATCAGGCCCACCGGGGCGACCACCATCAGGGTGAACATCGGCGCGAAGATCGTGCGCACCGCCTTGGGGATGACGCGGTTGAAGAACGGCTCCACATAGGACATCAGCCAGATCGTGAGCAGGATGGGGATGACCGAGTTGGAATAGGTCGCCCGCGTGACCGGCAGCCCGAACAGGCGCACCACGCGACCCGCCTCGCTGGCGGCGCTGAACAGCGAAACCAGCGTGGGACTGACAAAAATGCAGCCGATGCTCGCCGCAATGTACTCGTTGACCTTAAACTTCCGCGCGGAGGAAACAGCCAGCAGCACCGGCATAAAATAGTAGGCCGCGTCCGCGATCAGGTTGATGAGCTGGTAGGTCTCGGACGTCTGCGCCACCAGGCCGAGCGCCGAAAGCAGCGAGAGCAGCGCCTTGACCATACCGGCGCCGGCCAGCGCGGGGATCACCGGGAAGAAGCTGCCCGCGATTACATCCAGTGCCCTTGCCGGCAGGCTCTTCTTCTCGGCCTCGATCTCGTCGCCGCAGTCCTCGGCGGGCTTGGCCACCAGATCCAGCTGCCCGATGGCCTCCGCGTACACCTCGTTCACCTCATTGCCGATCACAACCTGGTACTGGCCGCCCTTGTTCACGATGCCCACAACGCCCTTGAGCGCTTTGAGCTCGTCCGCCTTTGCCACGTTGCTGTTTTTCAGGTTGAAGCGGAGCCGGGTCGCGCAATGGCCCAGGTCCACCACATTCTCTTTGCCACCAACCAGCCGAATGATCTCGGCTGCAAGCTTTGCATAATCCATGATGATCTCCCTTTTTTGTTTCGTTTTCTGTGAAACGTGCCCTCTTATGCTTTCATCATCCTGGCCAGGATTCGTACACCAAAACGGTTTTTTTGGTGCTTTTACTCTAACATGTTTCATTTTGTTTGGCAATAGCTTGCGCTTTCATTCCAACAGTGTTGCAAAACTCGCCATCATGTTCCGTCCATATCCGGAACACTGTTGCGCAAAACGCAAAAAATGCCGCCGGCGCCCGCAAAGAGGCGGCCTGGCGGCGGTCTACTCCAGAATTTATTCTTCCCTGAGCAGCGGCGTGTAGCTGCGCCGCTCGATCTCGTATTCGCGGGAGAGGCGGAGCTTTTCCTCCATACATGCATCGAACTGCCGGGCAAATACGCCCGCATACAAAACGTCCAGCAGATACAGCGTGGTCAGATGCGGGGCAAACGTGCCCGCATTTTTGATCAGCCGCTCACGGGTGGATACATACAAAACGCAGGGAAACATTGCCGCAAGCGAATTTCCTCCGTAGGCGGTGATCACAACCGTGTGAATGCCGCGCTCCTTCAGCTTTTTTGCCACGCGGAGCGTGACCTTTGTTTCGCCCGAATAGGAGATCAGGATGAAGCAGTCCGACGGCGCGCAGATGCTCGCCTGGTAAAACTGGATGTCCCCGCGCTCATCCGACAAAACCACCTTGCCGATCTTGAGCATCTTTTCCATAAAGCTCTTTGCGATCGCACTCTGCGCCCCGCCGGCACAGATGTAAATGTGTTCGGCCTGGCTGCAGTATTGCACGGCGCGCTCAAGCTGCTCCGTGCCCAGCAGCGAGAGGGTGTCGTCCAGCGTCTCCTGGTAGAGCCGGTTCAGCTTGCCCGCGATGGTCTGCACCGGGTCGCCCTTTTCAAAGGGGCGGTTCGCATCCACGCCCTGAAAGTCGCGCGAAAGGTAGCGCAGCTCCGCCAGCCAGGCATCCCGAAACTCATTGTAGCCCTTATAGCCGATCTTCTGGCACAGGCGCACCACCGAGGACGGCGACGTGTACGCCCTGGCCGCGATCTGGCGGGCGCTCTCATTCTTGATCTCCTCCCCGCGGGCCAGAATGTAATCCGCGATCGTACTCTCCGCGTTGGAAAAATAGGGGCGCTCCTTCAAAATTTCCTGTAACAGCATCGCATTTCGCTCCTTCTGTGCCGGTTGTTCCGCTTCCCTGCGTCCATCCCTGAAAAACGGGGGCCCGCCTTGCGTCTTTATTCCATAATACCTTCTTTTTGGGGTTCTGTAAAGATGCGATGTGCCGCGCCGGCCTTTTTTCCATGCGCTCTGTAACTGCAAGGCATGGTGCGCAAAAGGCGCGCTGCCCGGTGTGGGCGGCGCGCCTTTTCGCTGTACTGCATTGTGTTGCTGTACTGCATTGTGTTGTATAAGTCCGATGCGCCCTTTCCGGCGCATGTTTCACAAATTTTTGCGCGGCTGTGGCGCATCCTTAAAGTTCAGTACACCTTGGCCTCTTCCTCGCCGCGCAGCACGCGCAGGCCGCCCTGGGCC
>CAZYAX010000124.1:0-5256 GCA_964646195.1 uncultured Faecalibacterium sp.
CGGCAATCTGCATACCAGATTTATTCAGAGCTTCCCTAAAGAAGCATCGGCCGGTCCTCCTGTGCGGACGGGCACGTATTTGCGGAAAGGACAGTATATGGATAACGAAAACAAATGGGAATACGATTATTCCACCCTTTACAATTCCTCTGGCACCGGCGCGGGCGGTTCCAGTTATATCAACGCGGGCAGCAGCGGCACCAACAGTGCCAACCAATACGACGGCGCCGGCCGCAACACCTCCGCCAACCCCGCTGGCAGCGCCTACACCCGCCCGGAGGAGGGCGGGCCTGCGCCGCAGGGCCAGAACAAAAAACCCCGCCGCTCCGGGGCCGGCAAGGTACTGCGCAGCGTGCTGGCTCTCGTGCTGGTTGCAGCCGTGGGCTTTGGCAGCGGCTATGTTGGCGGCCAGCTCTCCGCCAGCAACAGCAGCGGGTCCCGCGTGGTGGTGCAGTCGGTAGAGCGCGACACCAGCGCCCTGAACGCCACTTCCACCTCCACAGGCGGCAACGACCTCACCCTGCCGCAGGTCTCGGCGCTGGTAAGCCCCAGCGTGGTGGTCATCACCACCGAGCAGGTGGTGTACTCCACATGGTCATGGTATGGCCAGAGCCAGGTACAGTCCGGCGCGGGCAGCGGCGTGATCATCAGTGAGGACGGGTATATCATGACCTGCGCCCATGTGATCAGCGGCGCTTCCAACATCATCGTGACCATCGACGAAGAGGACTACACCGCCACCGTGGTGGGCGAGGACGACGACAGCGACATCGCCATCATCAAGATCGACGCCACCGGCCTCACCCCCGCCGTGATGGGTGACAGTGCCGGCCTCACCGTGGGCGAGGAAGTGGTGGCCGTGGGCAACCCGCTGGGCGAGCTGGGCGGCACCATCACCAACGGCATCATCAGCGCGCTGAACCGCAGCGTGAGCGTGGAGGGCAAGACCATGACCCTCATCCAGACCAACGCCAGCGTCAGCCCCGGCAACTCCGGCGGCGGCCTGTTCAACATGGCGGGCGAGCTGATCGGCATCGTCAACGCCAAGTCCAGCGATACGGACGCCGAGGGCCTGGGTTTCGCCATCCCCATCAACAACGCGATGCAGATCGCGCAGGATCTGCTGGAGAACGGCTATGTCACTGGCCGGCCCGCAATGGGCATCACGGTCTATGCCGTGACTGAC
Organism: uncultured Faecalibacterium sp.; assembly: GCA_964646195.1. Taxonomy (GTDB): domain Bacteria; phylum Bacillota; class Clostridia; order Oscillospirales; family Ruminococcaceae; genus Faecalibacterium. The sequence continues at coordinate 1,187 of CAZYAX010000124.1, forward strand.
GCCGCCACGGCGCAGCAGATCGGCGTTTCGGCCTACGGCGTGTATATTATGAGCGTGGAGAGCGGCTCCGGCGCGGAAAAGGCCGGCCTGCAGCCCGGCGACCGCATTGTGAGCGTGGACAACACCGAGGTGACGGTGAACGAGGATCTGACCTCGGTGATCCAGCAGCACCAGGTGGGCGATATCCTCTCGCTGACCATCGCGCGCAACGGCCAGATGATGACCTTTGACGTGGAGCTGGGCGAGAAGAACGCCCCGGCCTCCACCCAGAGCCAGCCGGATAAGTCCGGCAACGGCAACGGCAGCGGAAGAGGCAACGGCTAAGCGGCAGCATGCGTGCCGGCTCCCCTTTTCTTTCAATCGCCTTTTCTTCCCCGGACGGTATTCCTTTCGTCCGGGGATTTTTGTGCCAAAAGCACAGGTTTCCGTCAAATTTCCGAACAAAAACTGTCGGTTTTGCCAATTGACGAACGCCACAAAAAAGGGTACTATAAGCGTGTGGATTGTAACTCTTTGAGGCATTACCGCAGAAGATGGTTTGGTAAAAGCTGATTCTGTGTGTTTCCCCGAAGGGTTTTTTCTTTACCCAAGCGCACGCGCAGAAAGGGGGAAGCACCGTGGTCGTTGTAAAAAAGATCAACAATAACGTCGCAGTCTGCCGGGACGGCAGCCAGCGGGAGCTCATCGCGTTCGGCAAGGGCATCGGCTTCCCTCCTATGCCCTACGAGCTCACCGACCTGGACAAGATCGACCGCACCTTTTACAACGTCAGCCGCCAATACCTGCCCCTGCTCAGCGATATCCCGCTGGATGTGGTGGAGTTTACCGCCCGCATGATGGACGATATCCGCCCCCGCCTGCCCTACGAGACCAGCTCCAATATCGTGCTCACGCTGGCCGACCACATTGCTTTCTGCATCGAGCGGGCCAAAAAAGGCGTCTACATCCAGATGCCCTCCATCTACGAGATGGAGCAGGCCTACCCGCTGGAGATCAAGATCGGCCGCCGGTTCGCCTTTGCCATCGAGCGGGAGTTCCGCGTCAAACTGCCCAAGGGCGAGGTGCAGAGCATCGCGCTGCATTTTATCAACGCCCGCGGCGGCGCGCTGGACAGCCAAAGCCCCGCCGGCGATATCCAGCAGCAGTACGACGAGGTGTTGGAGCAAACCACCCAGATCATCGAGTGGGAGCTGGACTGCAAGGTACAGCGGGATACCTTTAATTACGCCCGCTTCGCCACCCATGTGCAGTATTTGCTCCAGCGGCTGTTCCGCGAGCAGCACATCGACTCGGATAACCTGCAAATGTACGCCTCCATGCGGGAGGAATACCCGCAGGTGGCCGCCTGTGTGGACAAGATCAACGACTACTACCGCAGCAACTGGTCGGCACAGCTCACCGAGGAGGAGCAGCTCTACCTGATCATGCACATCAACCGGGTGTGCTCCCTCAACCGGGTGCATTCCGGCCAATAGTTTTCCGGCCTGGCTGTTCCGCCGCGCGGCGGCACAGCCCCCGGCATAAAGCAGCCCCAACAACCGAATCATCCCGCATTTTAGCAGGATCGTGACCCCGCACGCACGCGGGGGCGTAACCTTCAAAATGCGCAGCCGCCCCTTTATGGGCTTTCGCTGTGCGTTTTGGAGGTTTTTCTTTTGCAATCGGGCCATTGGCCTGATATAATAAAAAACAGAAAGGAAGCTCTATCTCATGGCAAACAACAAACAGATCGCCGAAAACGTGCTCAAGGCCGTCGGCGGCAAATCCAACGTCACGCATGTGACCCACTGCATGACCCGTCTCCGCTTCAACCTCAAGGACGAAAGCATCCCCAAGGACGAGGAGGTCAAAAAAATATCCGGCGTGATCGGTGTGGTGCGCGCGGGCGGCCAGTACCAGATCATCATCGGGCAGAACGTGCCCAAGGTATACGCCGGGGTGTGCGAGCTGACCGGCCTGGCCGCGCAGGACGCCATCAGCGAAAACCTGGACGCTCCCAAGGAAAAGCTGACCCCAAAAACGGTGGGTATGAACATCCTCAACTACATGTCCGGCTCCATGACGCCGCTGATCCCGGTGATGCTGGCGGCCGCCATGTTCAAGACCATGCAGGTGCTGCTGGGCGACATGCTTGGCCTCGTGAGCGTGGAGGGCAATTTCTATCTGCTCTGCACGATGCTGTACAACGCCTTCTTCTACTTCCTGCCCATCTACCTGGGCTCCACCGCCGCCAAAAAGCTGGGCGCAAGCCAGCCTCTGGGCATGATGTGCGCGGCCATGCTGCTGGTACCGGAGTTTGTGCAGCTGGCCGAAGAGGGCGCGTCCTTTACGGTCTACGGCATCCCGGCCCCGGTCAACAGCTACGCACAGACCGTGCTGCCCATCATGCTGGCCGTGTTTGCAATGAGCTATGTGGAGCGGTTCTTTAAAAAGATCGTCCCCGACGTCCTCTCCACCATCTTTACCCCCTTCCTCACCATGGTGGTCATGGTGCCGCTCACCTTCTGCCTGCTGGCCCCCATCGGCTTCTGGTGCGGCGACCTCATCGGCGCCGGCCTGATCGCCTTCGGCAATTTCGGCGGCTTCCTGGCCGTGGCCATTGTGGCTGGCCTGTGGGAGTTCCTGGTGATGACCGGCATGCACCAGGTGCTGATCGTGTTCGGCATTACCACCCTGATGCAGACCGGCTGCGACAAGTTTGTCCTCACCGCGGGCGGCTACGCCACCTGGGCCGCCTTCGGCATGGCGCTGGGCGCGTTCCTGCGCATCCGTGAAAAAGAGGAAAAGACGATGGCCCTGGGCTACTTTATCTCCGGCATCCTGGGCGGCGTGACCGAGCCCGTGCTGTACGGCATCGGCTTCAAGTATAAGCGCCCCTTCATCGCGCTGATCATCGGCGGCTTCTGCGGCGGCCTGTATGCGGGCATCACGGGCGTGGGCACCTACGTCATGGGCGCGACCAACTTCCTGTCCCTGATGGCCTACGTCAACGGCGGCCTTTCCAACATCATCAACGGCTGCATCGCTGCGGCAATTTCCGTGGCCGTCACCGCCGTGCTCACCTATCTCATCGGCTTTGATAAGAACGACCCGGTCGTTCAGAAGCAATAAAATCTCGTTCCGGCTGCGAGACCGGGCGGGGCCCACAACCGGCCGCGCCCGGCATTCGCATCCAATACCCGGAGACGGGGCCAGGCACAGCGGATCACCGCCGCCTGCCACCATAACGTTATTGTAGGAGGTACTTACCATGAAGCGTATCCTCGTCCGCGCCGACGACCTCGGTTTTTCCGAGGCGGTCAACTACGGCATCGCAAAATCCGTGCGGGAGGGCATTATCCGCTCGGTGGGCGTGATGGTCAACATGCCCGCCGCACGCCACGGCCTCGACCTGCTCAAGGGCGTGCCCGTGTGCTACGGCCAGCACACCAACATCTGCGCCGGCCGCCCTCTCACCGACCCGGCCCTCATCCCCAGCCTGTGCCAGCCGGACGGCGAGTTCAAGCCCAGCCGCGAATACCGCGCCGCCTATAAAGAGGGCCGCGACTTTGTAGTGCCGGACGAGGCGATCCTGGAGATCGAGGCCCAGTACCAGCGCTTTTTGGAGCTGGTGGGCGAAAAGCCGCACTACTTCGAGTGCCACGCCGTGGCCAGCGATAACTTCTTCAAGGGCCTGGAGACCGTGGCCGCCCGCCACGGGCTGGATTACCTGCCCGTGAGCTTCTTTGGCCCGGCCAAGTTCCGCAATACCCTGCTGTACACCAGCATGGACAGCATGAAGCCGGGCTACGACCCCTTTGCCTGCCTCCAGCGCGACGCCCTCAAGGACTACGGCCCCGATGGCTGCTGCATGTTCGTGTGCCATCCTGGCTATCTGGACGACTACATCCTCACCCACTCCTCCCTCACCATCCCCCGCACCCAGGAGGTGGCCATGGCCTGCGACCCTGCCACGAAGCAGTGGCTGGCGGACAACGACATTCAGGTGATCACCTACGACGATCTGGACTGATTGCTTTATGATGCCCTGAAGCAAAATGATACAATTGCGCTCTAAGGAACCTCTGAAC
>CAZYAX010000125.1:0-5255 GCA_964646195.1 uncultured Faecalibacterium sp.
TGCAGCCGGCAAGATGCGTGCCAAGCCCGAAGGGCGTGATTTGTTCAGAGGTTCCATAGGGGTTCTCGGATCAGACCGGGCGCGCGGGCAGGCAGGAAGCGCTCACGGGAATCCATCCGGAGATCCTATAGTAAGGAGGAGCTGATTTTATGCAGAAAGAGCAGCAGCAGCTGAAACAGCTGGTAAAAGGCAAGAAGGTCGCGTTCATCGGCGCGGGCGTCAGCCATAAGACCCTGATCGAGGAATTTGTGGGCCTGGGGGCCATCGTGACCCTGTGCGATAGGAAAAACACCGTGGAGGAGTTCGGCGAATATGCGGATACCATCCGCCGCCTGGGCATCCATCTGAGCTTGGGCGAGCATTATATGGACGGCTTCCGGGGGCAGGACATCATCCTGCGCACGCCGGGCTTTGAGTTTTACCAAAAGCCTTTGCAGGACGCCATTGCGGCGGGCACGCTGGTGACCAGCGAGGTGGAGCTGTTTTTCGACTACTGCCCCTGCGAGATCGTGGCCGTGACCGGCTCGGACGGCAAGACCACCACCACCACCCTCATCAGCGAGTTCTTCAAGGCTGCGGGCCGCACCGTGCATCTGGGCGGCAACATCGGCGCGGCGCTGCTGCCCATGCTGCCGGATGTAAAGCCGGACGACGTGGCCGTAGTGGAGCTTTCCAGCTTCCAGCTCATCAGTATGCGCAAAAGCCCCAAGGTGGCCGTGGTGACCAACGTCACCCCCAACCACCTGGATCACCACAAGGATATGCAGGAGTACATCGATGCCAAGCGCAACATCCTGCTGTATCAGGACGGCAGCTGCCGCGCGGTGCTGGGCTATGAGAACGCGGTGTCCAACGCGATGCAGGCGGACTGCAGGGGCAAGCAGGTGTGGTTCACCCGCCTGCACACCACCGAAAACGGCGCATTTTTGCGGGACGACGGCATGCTGTGCATGGCCGAGGACGGCGTCGTGACCCCCGTGCTGGCCCAGAGCGAGATCAAACTGCCCGGCCTGCACAATGTGGAAAATATGCTTGCGGCCATCGCCGCCGTGTGGGGCCGGGTGCCGGTGGAGGCCATCCAAAAGGTGGGCAGCACTTTTATGGGCGTGGAGCACCGCATCGAGTATGTGCGCACGGTGGACGGCGTGAAATATTACAACGACTCCATCGCGTCCAGCCCCACGCGCACCATTGCGGGCCTGCGCAGCTTTCACCAGAAGCTCATCCTCATCGCGGGCGGTTACGACAAAAAAATCCCCTACGAGCCGCTGGCCCCGGAGATTTTGGAGCACGTCAAGGTGCTGGTGCTCATGGGAGCCACCGGCCCCCGCATCGAGCAGGCCGTGCGCGCGCTGCCGGAGTTTGCGGCCAGCGGCCTGACCATCCTGCACGCAGATACGATGGAGCAGGCGGTGGCCCTGGCGCGCGGCGCGGCGCGGCCCGGCGATATCGTCACGATGTCGCCCGCCAGCGCGTCCTTCGACCTGTACCCCAACTTTGAGGTGCGGGGCCGCCACTTTAAGCAGATCGTCAACGCGCTGTGATCGCGCAGCTCACGGGCGAGAGCAGCTGCGCCCGCTTTTTGCAGGCCTGCGAGGGCAAGCCGTACTTCGGCTGCGTGCTGCCGCTGGAGGCGCAGCTGTTCTGCAAAAGCCAGCCCGGCCGCTTTTTTGCAGGGCCGGGGCTGGCGCTGGAGCTGCGGGGCGGCAAAGCGGACGCAGCCGGCGTGTATGACCCGGAGGAGCTGGCGTCCTTTCTGCGGCTGTGCGGCGTCACCTCCCTGATGACCGGCGGCCCGGCCCCGGCGGGCTGGGGATTGGAACGGATGTATCGTCTGTTTGCGCTGGAGGCGGGCCGCGCGCTGCCTCTGCCCGCAGCGGATGAAGCGCTGTGGCAAAGCCTGACGCTGAACCGCGAGCCAAAGGCCGGCCCGGTGGCGGACTGCTTGTTCCCGGCCCGGCCCCGGCAGCGGGACGATTTTTACTCAGAGCTTTGCACCAAGCGCAACCACGGCGCGGCGCGCGTGTGGACGCTGGAACAGGACGGCGCCATCATCTGCACCGTGGGCGCGTATGCGCTGCACGCCGGGGAGGCATACATGGCCTGCGGCCAGACGGCCCCGGCCCTGCGCGGGCGCGGCATCGGCGGGCGGCTGATCGTGCAGCTGGCAAACGAGCTGGCTGCCGGGGGCTGGCGCGTGACCTTTTTGTGCGTGGAGGAACGGATACGCTTTTATACCCGGCTGGGCTTTGCGCCCTGCGGGCAGATCGCGCGGTACGCGGCCCCGCCGCAGAGGGATTGAACCGGCCAGCGGCTGCGTGGAACGGCCGCCGGGGCGCGGCGCGCTCCGCCGCAAAGAATTGAATGGACAGGAGAAGAAAACAGAACAGACTATGCTGGAACAATTTTATGATTATAAGCCCGAGGTGCTGGCGCTGGACGAACAGGCGATGCGGCTGTGCCAGCCCTATTTCAAACAGGCAGAGGAGATCCGTGACTTTAACCAGCTCAAGATGCTGCGGGCGTTCGGGGACACGCAGATGTCCTCCACCGATATGCTGGGCACCACGGGTTACGGCCTGTGGGACACCGGCCGCACCAAGCTGGAGCAGATCTTTGCGCGGGTGATGGGCTGCGAGGACGCGCTGGTGCGCAGCCAGTTTATGAGCGGCACCCACACGCTGGCGGTGGCGCTGTTCGGCCTGCTGCGCACGGGCGACACCCTGCTGGCCGCCACGGGCCGCCCCTACGATACGCTGGAGGGCGTGATCGGCATCGACGGCAAAGGCAAGGGCACCGGCACGCTGGCGGATTACGGCATCCGGTACGACGAAGTGCCGCTGCTGCCCGGCTTTGTGCCGGACTATGCGCAGATCGCGGCCAAGGCCCCGGGCGCGAAGGTGTGCCACATCCAGCGCAGCCGCGGCTATATGCAGCGTAACGCCTTCGGCCTGGACACCATCCGCAAGATTGCCCGGACGGCGAAGGACGCCAACCCCAAGATTATCGTGTTTGTGGACAACTGCTACGGCGAGTTTACCCAGACGCAGGAGCCTTGCCAGGCAGGGGCGGACCTCGTGGCCGGCAGTCTCATCAAGAACCCCGGCGGCGGCATCGCGCCCACCGGCGGCTACATCGCAGGCCGTGCGGATCTGGTAGAGCAGTGCGCTTACCGGTTCAACGCGCCGGGCCTGGGCAAGGAACTGGGCTGCACGCTGGAAACGCCCCGCGCTATGTACCTGGGCCTGTATTACGCGCCCGGCGTGGTATGCGAGGCGCTCAAAACGGCCATCTACGCCCAGTGCCTGCTGGAGCTGTGCGGTAAGCGGCCCATCCCGCGCTATTGCGACGATCACAACGACATTGTGACCTGCTTCGATGCGGGCAGCGCGGACGCACTGGTGGGCTTTTGCCGCGGCGTGCAGGCCGCCAGCCCCGTGGACAGCTACGCCGCCCCGGAGCCCTGCCCCGAGCCGGGCTACACCGACGAGGTGATCATGGCCAGCGGCAGCTTTACCCAGGGCAGCACCATCGAGCTCTCGTGCGACGGGCCGCTGCGCGCGCCCTACACCTGCTATTTGCAGGGCGGGCTCAACTTTGCCGCCAGCCGCGCCGGTGTGCTCCTGGCTGTGCAAAACGCATGGTTCCGGGCGTAAAAGTTTGTCACCTCTGCTGTTGAAAAAAGTGTGGCGTTTCGGTATACTGTTTGTCGGATTTTAGAATACGGCGCCCTCTGGCAAGGAGGCGGTGTGCGCTCCGGCGCGCGCCGCGCGAGCCTTGCCCCGGGGCCCGGAGAAAACGAGGGATATTTAAATATGCAAAATGTTTCACCGATCACCCCGGAGATGCTGGCCCGCATGGAGAGCGGCTTTGAGGCCCGGCCGGAGCTGGCTGTGTTATCCAACGCCATCTCCCGCACCAAGCTGGACGACGCGGCGTTCGTGCCGGCCAGCGCGGCCCGGCTGCGCATGGATTTTTCCGTGACGGTGCCCACCACCAAGGTGACCAACCAGAAGCAGAGCGGCCGCTGCTGGATGTTCGCGGCCATGAACCTGCTGCGCGAGCGCGTGATCGCCAAGTGCAACATGGAGGAGTTTGCACTGTCCGGGACATATCTGGCGTTCTACGATAAGCTGGAGAAGTGCAACAACTTCTTCGAGGGAATCCTCCACTATGCGGACCAGGAGCTGGATGCGCGCGAGACCCATTGCCTGATGGAAAAGCCCCTGCCCGACGGCGGCCAGTGGGATATGTTCGTCAGCCTGGTGCGCAAGTACGGCGTGGTGCCCGCCTGGGTCATGCCGGAGACGGTGCATTCCACCGGCACGGCGCAGTACATGCCCATCTTGCAGCGCAAGCTGCGGGAGGACGCGCTGGAGCTGCGCGCGCTGGCCCGCGCCGGCAAGGACACCGCCGCCCGCCGCGAGGAGATGCTGGCCGAGCTGTACAACGCGCTGCGCATCCTTTACGGTCAGCCGCCCAAGAGCTTCGACTTCGACTACACCGGCAAGGACGGCGTGTTCCACAGCTACCCCGGCATGACGCCCAAGGGCTTTGCGGAGGAGTTTATCGGCAATGACCTGGACGACTATGTGGTAATCATCGCGTCGCCGGTCCACCCGGCTGGCCGCACCTTCTGCCTGCCCTACATGGGGAACGTGGTGGAGGACGGTATGTTCTGGCTCAACCTCTCGCAGGAGGAGCTGGAGGATCTGGCCATCCGCCAGCTCCAGCAGGGCGAGGCGGTGTGCTTCAGCTGTGACTGCCACCCCGACCGCGACCGCGCCCACGGCTATTGGGACCCGGATTCCTTCCAGTACGGCGAGGTGCTGGGCGGGCTGACCTTCGGCATGAGCAAGGCCGAGCGCCTGGCCACCCATGAGAGCACCATGAACCACTGTATGCTGTTCTGCGGTGTGAACCTGGACGCGAACGGCAAGCCCAACCGCTGGAAGATCGAAAACAGCTGGGGCGATGAATCCGGCCAGAAGGGCTACTTCATCGGCAGCGAAAAGTGGTTCGTGCAGAACGTGTACCAGGTGCAGGTGCGCAGGAGCCTGCTGAGCGACGCGCAGCGCGCCCTGCTGGCGCAGGAGCCCATCCCGATGAATTTCTGGGACCCGCTGGCATAAAAGAACAGAGGAAACCTCTGGAAAACAAGGGACGCGTGCCAGGGCGTTGGCTGCGGTGGACACGGAGACCTTAGGAAGCTCTGAATAAATCTGGTATGCAGATTGCCGAGCGAGCCGTGCCGA
>CAZYAX010000126.1:0-5244 GCA_964646195.1 uncultured Faecalibacterium sp.
CTCCATAAAATTTTCCGGCAGGGGATTGCTGGGCCGGCCAAAACGCACGCCCCGCGCCTTTGCGGCCTCAATGCCCTCCGCCTGGCGCTGGCGGATGTTGCTGCGCTCGTTTTCGGCCACGAACGAAAGCACCTGCAAGACCACGTCGCTCAAAAAGGTGCCCATCAGATCCTTGCCGCGGCGGGTATCCAGCAAAGGCATATCCAAAATCACGATATCGATGCCCTTTACCTTGGTGAGGATGCGCCACTGCTCCAGGATTTCCTCATAATTGCGGCCCAGCCGGTCGATGCTTTTTACATAGAGCAAGTCGTCTTTTTTCAGCTTGCGCAGCATTTTTTTGTACTGCGGGCGGTTAAAGTTCTTGCCGGATATCTTGTCCATATAAATATTTTCCGGTTCTATCTCCATCTGTTGCAGGGCAAGCATCTGGCGGTCCTCGTTTTGCTCCCGTGTACTCACGCGCACATATCCGTAGGTTTTCCGGTCATAGCGGGTTCCCTCCTTTTCTTCAAAATCCATTATAATATTCTCCCTTCACCGTTCATTCGTTCTTTTTTGCCAAGTAACAAAAAAATAGTGACGTCCGGCCTTTCGGCTAAACGCCACTAAATGGAACACATATTTTTCAGAAAAAGCTCACCTGGCTGGACTCCGGCAGCCCCTCCAGCGCGCCCACCGCGCGCAGGCGGTCGATCACGCCGCTGCCCACGCCGGACGCCTGCTGCAGCTCCTCGATGGAGATATACTCCTCCCCGTGGATGGTCACCCGCTCCAGCGCGTCGGCTGCTGCGCCGCCCAGGCCCTTGAGCGACGAGAAGGGCAACCGGATCTTGCCGTCCTCCAGCGTGTACCTGGTGCCGCGGCTCTTGCCCAACTGGATGGGCAAAAACTCGTACCCGCGCACCAGCATCTCGTTGACCAGCTGGAGCGAGACCAGCACATCCTCGTCCTTGGCGTTCTTTTCCTCGCGCAGGCGGCGGTTCACCTCTTTCATGTGCGCCTGCGCCACCGCGACGCCGCCCACGGCGGCCTCATAATCGATGTCGTCGCCGCGCACCGTGAAGTACACCGCATAAAACGCTTGCGGGCGGTAAAGCTTGAACCACATCAGCCGGATGGCCGACATCAGGTAGGCCACCGCGTGCGCCTTGGGGAACATATACTTGATCTTGCGGCAGGACTCGATGTACCAGTCCGGCACCTCGTGCGCCCGCATGGCCTCCTCCCAGCCGTCCTTAAAGCCGTCCTTGGCCACCTTGCCCTTGCGCACGGCCTCCATGATGTCGAACGCCATCTTGGGCTCCAGCCCCTTGCGCAGCAGGTACAGCATGATGCTGTCGCGGCAGCCGATCACCTCTGCGATGGTGCAGGTGCCGCTGCGGATCAGCTCGTCGGCGTTGTTCGTCCACACGTCGGTGCCGTGCGAAAGGCCCGAGATCTGGATCAGCTCCGAAAAGTTGCGCGGCCGCGCCTCCACCAGCATCTGGCGCACAAAGTTCGTGCCCATCTCGGGGATGCCGAAGGTTCCGGTCTGGCTCTCGATCTGTTCCGGCGTCACGCCCAGCGCCTCCGGCGAGGTGAGCAGGCTGTACACCTTTTGATCGTTCATGGGGATGCTGTCCACCGGGATGCCCGTGTACTCCTCAAAATATTTGTAGAAGGTAGGCATATCGTGGCCCAGCTCGTCCAGCTTGAGCAGGGTGTCGTGCAGGTATTTAAACTCAAAGTGGGTGGTCAGCAGGCCGCCAGCCACGTCGTCCGCCGGGTGCTGGATGGGGCAGAAATCGTAAATTTCATAGGCATCGGGCACTACCACCATGCCGCCGGGGTGCTGGCCCGTGGTGCGCTTGACGCCTGTGCAGCCCAGTGTGAGGCGGTTTTCCTCGGCGTGGTTGACGGTGCGGCCCCGCTCCTCCAGGTATTTTTTGACGTAGCCATAGGCGGTTTTGTCCTGGATGCCGGACACGGTACCCGCCTTGAACACGTTGGCCTTGCCAAACAGCTCCTCGGTGTAGCGATGGACGCAGCTCTGATACTCGCCCGAGAAGGTCAGGTCGATATCCGGCTCCTTGTCGCCATAAAAGCCGAGGAAGGTCTCAAACGGAATGTCGTGGCCGTCCACCAGCATTTTGGTGCCGCAGCAGGGGCAGTTTTTGTCCGGCAGGTCAAAGCCGTCATCCACGCTGCCGTCCGTGATCCACTCGCTGTAGCGGCAGATGGGGCAGCGGTAGTGGGGCGGCAGGCTGTTCACCTCCGAAATGCCGGAAAAGTGCGCCACGGCCGACGAACCCACCGAGCCACGGCTGCCCACCTGGTAACCGCCCGCGTTGGAGTAGGCCACCAGCTTGACCGCTATGACGTATAGCACCGCATAGCCGTGGCCGCAGATGGAATCCAGCTCTTTTTGCAGCCGGGTGCGCACGATCTCGGGCAGCGGATCGCCGTAATCTTCCAAGGCGCGCTTCCAGGTGGCCTCGCGCAGTTGCTGCTCAGCGCCCTCAATGCTGGGCGGATAGGTGCCGCGCGGGATGGCGCGGATGTTGCCGTCGATGGAGGCCGCGATCTTGTTGGGGTTGGTCACCACGATCTCATATGCCTTTTCCTTGGGCAGATACGAGAACTGGCGCAGCATATCGTCGGTGGTGCGGAAAAACAGCGGCGGCTGGTTGTCGGCGTCCTTAAAGCCGTTGCCGGCTTGCAGCACTGAGCGGAAGATGGCATCCTCCGGCTCCTGGAAGTGGACGTCGCCGGTGGCGATCACAGGCTTGTGCAGGTCCTCGCCCAGCCGGATCACCGTGCGGTTGAAGTCCTTGATGCGCTCCTCGCTGTCCACCTTGCCTTCCCGCACCATATACTCGTTGTTGCCCAGCGGCTGGATCTCCAGCACATCGTAATAGCTCGCGATCTTTTTGAGCTCATCGTAGGAGCGGCCGTCCACGATAGCGCGGTACAGCTCGCCCGCCTCACACGCGGAGGTGAGGATCAGGCCCTCACGGTATTTGTTGAGCAGACTGCGCGGTACACGCGGCTTTTTAAAGAAGTAGTTGACGTGCGCCTCGCTCACGATCTTGTACAGGTTTTTGAGCCCGATCTGGTTTTTGACCAAGATGACCAGATGGTAATATTTTTTGCGCAGCACCTCGCGGTTGCCGCCCAAGCCCGGGTTGATGCCGCTGACCGCGGTGATCTCCTTTTCCGCGAGATCCTTGAGCATCACGCAGAAAATGCGCCCCAGCGCGCCCGCGTCCTCATTGGCGCGGTGGGCCTCGAAGGCGGGCAACTCCAGGTGCTTGTTAATGTTGCCCTGCTTATAGTTGCCCAGACCCGGGTACAGCGCCTGCGCCACGGTGAGCGTGTCGATATAGGTGGGCTCAAAGGGGATGCCGCTGCGCTTGGCCGCCGCCTTCAAAAAGCGGATGTCGAAGCTGTGGGCGTTATGCGCCACCAGGATGCGCCCGCCTGCAAACTGCAAAAAGGCTTGCAGCGCCTCCGCCTCGCCAGGCGCGCCGGCCACCATGTCGTTGGAGATGCCGGTGAGCGCGGTGATCTTCTCGGTGATGGGCTTGCCGGGCTTGACAAAGGTGTCGAACTCGTCCACCACCTCCCCGTCCCGCACGATCACGCCGCCGATCTCGGTGAGGTATTCCACATTGGGGTCCAGACCTGTGGTCTCGGTGTCGAACACGCAGAACTCGCCGGTCAGCGGTTGATCCTTGGCACCGTACACGCAGGGGATCATATCGTCCACAAAATAGGCCTCACAGCCGTAGATAAGCTTGAAATCGGGGTCGCTTTTGTGGATGTCGTCGGCAGCCATCATGGCCTCGGGGTAGCCCTGGCACACGCCGTGGTCGGTAATGGCGATGGCCGGATGGCCCATGTCGTGCGCCAGCCGCACGATGCCGCCGGGGTCGCAGAAGGCGTCCATACTGGATAGCTTGGTATGCAGATGCAACTCCACCCGCTTTTTGGGGGCCTTATCCTCCCGCCGGCGCCGCTCCACAAACAGCACGTCGTAGGGGTAGACGATATAGTCGTGCTCATATTTATCGTAGGAGCAGTCGCCGCGCACCAGCACGGTGGTGCCGTTTTTGATGCCCTCCCACTTGGAGCAGTCCTCGCCGTCCTGCGCGCGCACCTTGAGGTTGATGGAGCCGGTGTAGTCGGTGATGGACACCGAGTATATCTTGCGGAAACTGCCCTTGACCTCGGTGAAAAACACGTCGCCCCAGATCATGCACTTGCCGCCCTCGCCGCCCAGGTCCTTAAGCGGCGTAAGGTTTTTAGGTTTGAACATCTTGCCATGGAAGATGGTAACAGGCTTGTCGGTCAGATCCAGCCCGTCCACCTTGATGGCGGGGGCGCTGTTCCTGGCCTCGAAGCGCACCGCCGGCGCGGCGGTCTTTTTCTCCAGCCGCTCCTCCAACTGCTTTTGCTCGCCCTCGGCCAAGGCGGATTCCAGCAAAACGGTGGGCCTTGTGCCGGTGCGCTCGGCCACCCGCCCGGCCAGCAGGCTCTCGAACTCCACTTCCTTGAGCAGCTTGGTTCCGTGGCGCACGCCGATGCGGATGTTCTCGCCCTCGATGGCGATGCTGCACTGATCCAGAAAGCCGTTGATGGGTACGCCGTCGCCCTTCATCTCTTCCATGAGGCCTCGCAGGGCGGCATCCGTGAGGCACGAATAGCCGAACAGGTTCTTGATTTTCAAATCGAAGCCGGGGTATTCCGGCTGCAGGGACGCCGTGAGCCGGGCGCACAGCGCGCCGTCCAGCGGGGCCGCGCTCTGCAGGGTGAACACGATTTTTTTGTCCAGCCGGAACATCTCGGCCTTGTCCACGATGACGCGGCCAAAGCTGGCCGCAAAGTCCGGGTCCGCCATGAACTGCGGCCACAGCTGGGATACCAGTGGTTTCACGAAGGTTCTCCTTTCCGGGTGATTTTTCCGGCCTTTTTGAAAAAAGGGCCTCGGCGAAAAACTTTTGAATGAACGAAAAAGACAGCCGCATCAGAGCCGCAGTATGCGTAGCGCTTTCCGCGTTCTGCATATGCGGCGGGCCGCACATCGCACATCTCTGCGCACCGCACGCAAAAGAAGAACTTTGCGCCGGCGGCGGGCCGCCCGGACGCGCGCCCCAGCAAATGCAAAGAGCAAAACGCCGAACACGGCCATGACGGCCCAGCAAAATACAAAGGAAGCTCTGAATAAATCTGGTATGCAGATTGCCGAGCGAGCCGTGCCGA
>CAZYAX010000127.1:0-5200 GCA_964646195.1 uncultured Faecalibacterium sp.
AGCCTTGCACGGGTCAATTCCGTAGTACATTTCGCACAAATTGTCCCTTTTCTTTCTGTGCAGGTTCCCCTAAAATAAGGGGAATCAAACAACTTCAGGAGGGAACGGAATATGAAAACCGGTGTCATTGACGTGGGCGGCGGCCTGCGGGGCGTGTACGGCGCGGGCGTGCTGGACCGCTGCCTGGCGGACGGCGTGCGGTTCGATTGCTGCATCGGCGTTTCGGCCGGCAGCGCCAATGCCGCCTCATATCTGGCGGGGCAAAAAGGACGCAACTATGCCTTTTACTGCGAGTATGCCTTCCGCCGCGAATACATGGGCCTGGGCCAGCTGCTGCACCGGGGCGCATACCTCAACGTGGACTACATCTACGGCACGCTGAGCAACGCTGCGGGCGAAAACCCGCTGGATTACCCCGCCCTTGCCGCCAACCCCGCCCAATTTTTTGTGGTGGCCGAGGAGGCAGCGAGCGGCCGGGCCCGCTATTTTTCTAAAGAAGATTTTGCGCAGGACGCCTACTTCCCGTTTATGGCATCCTGCAATATTCCTGTGATCAACCCGCCCTACCAGATAGACGGAACAGGTTATTTTGACGGCGGCCTGGCCGACCCGGTGCCGCTGCAAAAGGCACTGGACGAGGGCTGCGACCGCATCGTGCTCATCCTCACCCGCCCTGTTGGGGAACAGCGCAGCTCCCGGCGCGACGTGTTTGCCGCGCGGCTGCTAAAGCGCAGCTACCCAGTCTCGGCCGAGCTGCTCGCCCGGCGGGTGCCGCGCTACCAGGCCGCTGTGCAGCGCGCGCAGCAGCTGGCCGCGCAGGGCAAGGTGCTGATCGTTGCCCCAAAGAGCATCGCCGGGCTGCACACCCTCACCCGCGACCGCGCCGCACTGGACGCACTGTACCAGCGCGGTTTTGCGGACGGAGCCGCCATCCGGCCATGGCTGGGGTAAAAGGCCGGAAATCCTCACTCCTGCGGTTTCCAGCGGCGCATCACGCCCACGCCCAGCGCATAGGGGCCGGTGTGTACGGCGATGGTGCAGCCAATCTGTAGAATGTCCACCTCGCAGGCGGAGTTGGGGTACTTGGCGCGCAGCGCGGCGCGGATCTGCATCCACAGGCGCTTGCCCTCCTCCTCGTCGTAGCCGTAGCCCACGGTGATGCCGTAGTCATCCGGGTCGGCGTTGCGCTCCTCAAGGTAGGCCAGCAGCTGCTCGATGGAGCGCTCCATGCTCTTTTGCCGGCCGCGGGCCATGCCGCTGGAAAAGATCTCGCCCTCGCGGAACAGGATCATGGGCTTGATGCCCAGGATATTGGCCGCGTGGCCCGCCGCCTTGCCGATGCGGCCGCCTTTGATGAGGTAGTCCAGGTTGCCCACGGTGAAGAAGATCTGGTTGGTGGGCCGGGTGCCCTCCAGCCAGGCGGCCGCTTCTTCCAGCGTGTAGCCGGCGTCGCGCATGGCGACGGCATTCTGCACGGTAATGGCCTCGCTGACGGTGGCCGCCGCGGTGTCCATCACAAGGATCTGGGCCTCCGGGTACTCCTCCAGCACCAGCTCGCACGCGTTGCGGGCGCTGCCCACGCCGCCGCTCATCTTGCCCGTAAAGCACAGGCACAGCGCTGGGCGGCCCTCCTGGGCATACTTTACAAACACCTGCTCGTAGTCCTCAAGGCTGGGCAGACTGGTCTTGGGGAAACCCTCCGGATGGTCGATCATATACTGATAGAAATCCCGCACGGCCAGCTCCTGCCCCTCTTTGTGGTAGGTGACACCGTCCGTCGAGACGTAAAAGGGAACGACCTCGATGCCCAGACTCTCCGCCGTCTCCGGCGTCAGATCACATGCACTGTCGGTAATGATATCAAACTTCATCGTTCTTCCTCCCAGCCGGCCATGCCGGTTTTTTAGAGCCTGCTGCCCGAACTCGGGCCGTCCTTCTTTTGCAGGGCAGCCGCTGCGGCTCAAGGCCGCAAAGCCCCTGTGCTTGTGTTGCCCTCTCAGGGAATCTCCGAATCAATCGCGGCTACCATCTTGGCACGCATTCCAACCGCTGCACACCCGATCGAATCAGCAATCCCTCAGCTGCGGTGGATATACGCCTCGCGCTCCGCGCCCACAGAGATATAGGTGATCTTGCAGTTCACGGCCTTTTCCAGATACAGGATATAGTCCTGCGCTTCCTTGGGCAGATCCTCCCAGCGGCGGGCCGCCGTGATGTCGCAGTGCCAGCCGGGCAGGTACTCCACCACCGGCTGTGCAGTGTCCAGCGCCTCGCCCATGGGGAAGCGGGTGGTGGTGCTGCCATCAGCCAGGCGATAGGCCGTGACCATGGGAATGCGCTCCATATAATCCAGCACGTCCAGCAGCGTGACGGCCACCTCATCGCAGCCCTGGCAGAGCACGCCATAGCGGCTGGCCACCAGGTCGATGGGGCCCACGCGGCGGGGGCGACCCGTGGCCGCGCCGTACTCGTGGCCCGCCTCGCGCAGGTAGTGCTTTTCTTCCTCGGTCATGGCCAGCTCGGCCGCAAAGGGGCCGTCGCCCACGCAGGAGGAATACGCCTTCATGATGCCGATGGAGTTGTCCAGCTTATGGCCCGGGATGCCCGCGCCGATGGGGGCATACGCGCCGATGACGTTGGAGGAGGTGGTGTAGGGGTAGATGCCAAAGTCCACATCCCGCAGCGCGCCCAGCTGGGCCTCAAACAGGATCTTTTTCCCCGCGCGGTCGGCCTCGTCCAGGTATGCGCCCGCGTCGCAGATATAATCCTTGAAGATGGCCGCGTACTTTTGCAGCCAGACCCACATCTGTTCCACCTCGATGGGCTTTGCGCCGTAGCTGCCCTCCATGATGAGGTTTTTGGCGTCCACCATGGTCACCAGGCGCTTTTTTACCGCCTCGTCCAGGTGCAGCAGGTCGCCCATGCGCAACGTCTTTTTCATATACTTGTCACCGTACACATATGCGATCCCGCGCTTGGTGGAGCCGAACTGTGCGCCGGTCTTGGCAAGGCGCGCCTCCTCCAGGCCGTCCTGATCTACATGATAGGGCATGGTGATGGTGGCGCGGTCGGAGATCTTGAGGTTCTCCGGACTGATGGCAATGCCCTGCTCGCGCAGCTTGGCGATCTCGCCGTCCAGGTGATGGGGGTCGATGACCATCCCGTTGCCCATCACACACACGACCTCCGGACGCAGGATGCCCGACGGCAGCAGGTTGAGCACGAACTTGCCGCGCTCGTTTTTCACCGTATGGCCCGCGTTGTTGCCGCCCTGGTAGCGCACAACAATATCATATTCCTGACTGAGCAGGTCCACCATACGGCCCTTGCCCTCGTCGCCCCAGTTGATACCCGTAATTGCAGTAAGCATAATTCTATGACCTCTTTGCATTTATCGAAGAACAGCCTTTTCCGTGCGCTTTGCCCGGGATACGCTGCCTTAGGACTTTTTTGGCTTTCCCACAGGAAAACATGGCGCAGCGTCGTGGACGCTGTACCTTCTGCTACTTTTTATTATACCGTTCTTTTTCCGCAAAGGAAAGGGGAAAACCCATATTTTCCGCCGCATTCTCAGGGAACTTCTGAATAAAGGCCCCTGCCGCGCGCAGCGGCTGCCAGACTTTGGCCATTATCCCTCAGCTTTGCAGCGTTTTTTTCACCGGCTTTTTCTGTGCGAGCTTATGGATGGTGCCGTCCGGCTCCTGAATGGAGGTGTGTTCCAGCTGGCTGAGGAGGCTGCGGCGGAAGTCCGCCAGGTATTCCTCCCGCAGGGCCTGCTGCTCAGCCTTTTCCTCCGGCGTCAAGCCTGCGGGAGTCTTGCTCTTGTGAGCCAGCTCGTTGATGCGGTCTATCTTCTCTTTTGTCATCGCGTTTTTCTCCGTTCCCTGTAAAAACTGCTCCGGATGCCACTGCATCGGGCGCGGCCAACGCCTGCGCATGGTGCAGCGGCTGCGGCGCGGGCTTATTGCGTGATCTTGGGCTCCTTACCGGGCCGCAACGTGATGCAGCGATCCTTGCCGCCCTCCCAGATGGGGCACGCTTCGCATTGCGCGGGCATGCCCTGATTATAGATGGCACAGCGCCGCCCGCTATTGTTGGTGCAGCACATCAGGCCGATCTTGCTCTCGCGGTAAAACTCCGAGATCTTCCAGTCGTTGCGGTGGATGCCGCTGTTGGATACCAGCCCCACTTCCGCCTGCGGCAGCTCAGGGCTGAAATAGGCCTCTACGCCGTGGCACGGCAGTTTGACTGCCCGGTACTGCTCGCCCAGCATACCCTTGACGTTGAGGTAGCGCAGCACATCCGGGGTGGCGTCGCCACAGGCCAACAGCTGCTCCGGCCGCTCAAACACCACGCTGCACGCGTTCATCTCCTCCAGCAGCTCCCGCGTCACATAGCCGCTCTGCCCCGCCTCCGAACGGGTCAATTCCAGCCCGGGCAGCGCGGCCAGCGCCGCAAAGGCCGCGCGCACGGCTTCTTCCCGGCGGGCGCGCTCCTGCGTGTCCGGCTTTGGCGCGCTGCCGGCATAAAAGTCGTACAGGTCCAGCAGGCATTCTGCATATTGTTCCAGCACGGTCAAATACTGTTCGTGGGCGTCCTCGCCCTGCCCCATACGCCGCAGCACCTGAGCAAGCAGCGCGCGCAGACGGTCCAGCAGTGCCTCGTTGCGGGCCAGCTCAGCTTGACGATGGGGCCAAAGCACCCGGAACGCCGTGCCCGCCCCGCGCAGGACGTCTCCCTGCGCCACGCAGCATACTGTGCCGCCTTCTTCCAGCAGCGACGGCAGACGCAGCAGCAGCTCCTGCATCTTCGTCAGCTTGCCAGGGTGGCCGGTCAGGTAGAAAAATGCCCGCGCCCAGGCGATACGGTAGAACAGGCCGCCCGTTTCGTAGGCACCGTTTTTATCCTTCTTGTAATAATACCACGGTAAATAAACTCTCTGGAAACGGACATTCTCCGGCAAAGCCAGCACGCCGTTGTAGTGGTCGGCATCCAGATGGGTGATGACCAGCGCCTTTTCGGCAAAGGGGCGGCGTTTTTGCAGCGCATCCATGCCACGCTGCAAGGCCTGCCGGGCAGTTTCCCCGGCATTGGCGCCATCCTGCCCGAATTTTGCACCGCAGTCGGCCACCAGCAGGCGGTTTTTGCCGCTGTACAGGATGCACTCGCCGAAGTTGACGTCGCACAGATAAATTTTCAT
>CAZYAX010000128.1:0-5192 GCA_964646195.1 uncultured Faecalibacterium sp.
TTGCAGCCGCCCCCGTTGCCGGTTTAGCGGCAACCGCTCAGCGGTATGCCGCGCTTAGGCGTACAGTTTTGCCCAGGTGTCGCGGCCGATGATGCCGTCGGCGGTGAGGTTGCTCATACGCTGGAAGTTTTTCACGGCGGCAGCCGTAGCGGCGCCGAACTTGCCGTCCGGCGTGGCGCAGAAGCCCTTGCTGCTCAGGCGGGCCTGAGCGCTGCGCACGGTAGCGCCGGCCTGGCCCTCTTTCATGTTGATGCCGGGGAACTGCTCGCCGTCGCCATGCAGGGACGCGTACTTGTCGTACAGGGCGTCCCAGGTCTTTTTGCCGACCTTGCCATCCGTGGTCAGGCCCGCAAAGGTCTGGAAGGCGCGCACCGAGCGCTCGGTAGCGTCACCGAATTTGCCGTCCACCGAGACGGCGGGGATGTTGGGCCAGCTGGTGCGCGCGCCGTTGATCCACTTCTGGATCAGGGCAACGTCCGGGCCGGCGCTGCCGTTTTTGTTGAGAGAATAGTAACTGGGTTCTGCCATATTATAAAACACCTCCTGTACCATCACTGTATGCCGGAGGGGAGAAAGGTGTTCCGGAAAACGGCCTTGGCCGCGTCCGGTTCAGGGGCTCTCCAGTGTGAGCAGGGGCCGGTCATCCCGCGGGGCGGTGCGCTGCTGCCACCACTCCACGATCCGCAGCCGCAGAATGTGATCCCCCACGATCAGGTCGTTTTCGGCGGGGTCGTCGTAGCCGCCGCAGGCCGCGAGGCACAGCCCCGGATACAGCACGCACCACCAGTTGCGGCCCCGCGTGCGGCCCAGATCGATGCGCACGGCGTCATACCGGCCGGCCGGCAGCGCAAAGCCGTCGTAGCGGGTGGTGGGGAAATACAGGTTGGCCAGTTGCACCCGCACCGGCCCGGCGGCGTGCAGCCTGGCCAGCGCGTGCTGCGCAGCCAGTTCAAACCGCACCAGATTGCGCGCGGCGCACGCCAGCGCTTCATCCTTCGTGGCGGCGCTGCCGTACAGCCGGCCGGCCAGCTCCAGCACGGCGTCCCGCACATACAGCTTGACAGTCTGATCCAGCACCGAGTCGCTGGCCGCGCGCACATGCAGCCGGAGAGTGTCCGCCCGCAGCGCGTCATATCCGGCAAACAGGGCGCGGCGCCATGTACACAGCCCGAAGGAGGCCACAAGCCCCAGGGCACAGGCGGCACACAGCAGCCACATTTGCAGGCGGGAAAGCGGCCTTGTCCGGCCGGAAGAAAAGAAAGAGAGCATAAAAACGGCACATCCTTTTCTGAAGCGTTGCCTTCAGTATGGGTGCGGCGCCGTGCGGTTATACGAAAAAAGGAAAAAATTTCTGGAAGCCGGGAGCGGGAGCAGTCCGCTTCACCGGCGCATCCGTGGGATGCGGCAAGCATTTATATGTGAGCCGCAGCGCTCCGGAGCCGCCCGTTCCCGCTTGGGGCGGCACGGGCGCCATCCCGGTGCAGGCGCGCCGTTTTTCCAAACACAGCGTTTCACCCGCCGTTTTTCACACGATCGCCCCGTTTTGCATACCGTAAGGGTACATTTGCGGAATGGGGTGAACTTGTTTATGGGAGATACGATGACGATCGTGGGCGGGCGGCCTCTGTATGGCGCGGTGCGTGTCCCGGCGGCAAAAAACAGTGTGCTGCCGCTGCTGGCAGCGGCGCTTCTGTGCGATGGCCGGGTGCGGCTGCAAGGCGTGCCGCGCCTGTCGGACGTGCAGGACTGCCTGGGCCTTCTGCAAAGCGTGGGCATGGCCGCGTGCTGGCAGGGAGCGGATGTGGTGGTGGCGGGCGGCGGCCCGTCTTCCTGCCGGCTGCCCCGGCGGGAGGCGGAGCGGATGCGCGCGTCGGTGCTGTTTGCCGCGCCGCTGTTGGCCCGGCTGGGCCGGGTGGAGACTGTGCTGCCCGGCGGCTGCCGCATCGGGGCGCGCCCTGTGGATCTGCATCTGGAGGGGCTGGCGCAGATGGGTGTGCAGGAGCAGGCCGCCGGCGAGGGACGGCTGGTGCTCACTGCGCCCCGGGGGCTGCACGGCGCGGATTTCACCCTGCGGTTCCCCAGCGTGGGCGCCACCGAAACGCTGGTGCTGGCGGCGGCCACGGCCTGCGGCGTTACCACCCTGCGAGGCGCAGCCTGCGAGCCGGAAATCGCGGATCTGGCCGCCTTTTTGAACGCCTGCGGCGCGGCCATCCGGGGCGCGGGGACGCCGGTGATCCGGGTGCGGGGCTGCCGCAGGCTGTCCGGCGCGGTATTTGCGCCGGTAGCAGACCGCATTTTTGCCTCCACTCTTGCCTGCGCGGTGGCCGTGGCGGGAGGCCGGGTGGAGTTGCACGGCTGCGAGGCTGCGCTGTACCGGCCGGTGCTGGAGCTGCTGCAGCAGATGGGCTGCACCGTGCAGGCGGGGCGCGGCAGCGTGAGCGTGGGCCGCTTCGGGCCGCTGTGGGGCGTAGGCAGGGTGTTCACGGGCGTTTACCCCGGCCTTGCCACCGACGCGGCCCCGCTGCTGGCCGCAGCGATGCTGTACGCCCGGGGGGAGAGCAGTATTGAGGACGTGGTGTTTGAAAACCGGTTTGCCTGCGCCGGGGGCTTCGCCCGCATGGGGGCGAAGGTGGAGCGGCAGGGCCGCTGCCTGCACGTCCGGCCCGCAGCCTCGCTGCACGGCGGCGAGGTGGAAGCGCCCGATCTGCGCGGCGGCGCGGCGCTGGCTCTGGCGGCCCTCGGCGCGGAGGGGCGCACCCGTATCACGCAGACGGCGTATATCCGGCGGGGCTATGCGGATCTGGGCGGCACGCTGGGAGCTTTGGGGGCGCGGGTCGTTTGAGGGGAAATCCTGAACGAAAAGCGGGCTATCTGCGCGCTGCTATGCACTTGTCACAAAAAAAGAACCATAAATGAGAAAAAACACCTTGCAAGTGCGGCAAAAAGATGATATTCTATTATCGTATAATTTAATATAAAAAACTCTGCGCACGGGAAGAGGCGATTCCCCTGCGTGCGGTTCGTTATAAGATAGATGGAGGGCAAAAACCATGGCATTGATGCTCGATGATGAAATGGAAGAAAATGTAACACTGATCAAGGTGATCGGCGTGGGCGGCGGCGGCGGCAACGCAGTCAACCGCATGGTCGTCAACGGCCTGCAGGGCGTGGAGTTCATTGCGATGAACACCGATGCCCAGGCGCTGGCGAAGAACCGCGCCGAGGTCAAGGTGCAGATCGGCACCAAGCTCACCAAGGGCCGCGGCGCGGGCGCCGACCCCGAGATCGGCCAGCGCGCCGCCGAGGAGAACAAGGACGAGATCGCCAACGCGCTCAAGGGTTCGCAGATGGTGTTCATCACCGCGGGCATGGGCGGCGGCACTGGCACGGGCGCGGCCCCGGTGGTGGCCGAGGTGGCGCACGATTTGGGCATTCTGACCGTGGGTATCGTGACCAAGCCCTTTGCCTTTGAGGGCAAACGCAAGATGAGTCTGGCCGAGCAGGGCATCGCCAATCTCCTCATGCATGTGGACAGCCTGATCGTCATCCCGAATGAGCGCCTGAAGATGATCAGCCAGGAAAAGATCACCCTGATGAACGCCTTTGAGGCGGCCGACAACGTGCTGCGCCAGGGCGTCGAGTCCATCTCCGCGCTGATCAACGTGCCCGCCTTCATCAACCTGGATTTTGCCGATGTGCGCTCCATCATGAAGGATGCAGGCTACGCCCACATGGGCGTGGGCAGTGCCAAGGGTGCAGGCAAGGCCGAAAACGCCGCCAAGGCGGCTATTTCCAGCCCGCTGCTGGAGACCAGCATCTCCGGCGCGCACGGCGTCATCATCAACATCACCTCCAGCCCGGACATCGGCCTGGAGGATGTGGAGACCGCAGCGGGCCTCATCACCCAGAGTGCCCATCCCGACTCCAACATCATCTGGGGCACCGCATTCGACGAAAACCTTTCGGATGAGATGCGCATCACGGTGGTGGCCACCGGCTTCGAGAGCAAGGCCACCGAGCCGATGCGTTCCAGCGCATCCGCCTCGCCCAGCAGCGCGGGCGCTTCCACCGGCGCGGTGTTCTCCACGGAGGTCACCCCGCCCGCAGCCAAGGCCGCCGCGGTGGAAGAGGATAACTCCGATAACCGCTACTACGACGAGCTGCTGGCGATCCTCAACAAGCGCAAGTAATGATCCCGTTCTGCATGGAGGGGCGGAAGGAGGCCGGCATGACACGGAATATGGCAGAGCTCCGGGCAAAGCTGCCCGGCTGCCGCAGCAGTGAGCTTCTGGCCAGCCTCGACCGCCTCAGCGCAGAGAATGCCCGGCAGCAGCACAGCGCCCAGCGGCGCCTGCAAGAGCTGGAGCGGCAGGCCGCAGGCAAAAGCTGCCCGGCTTGGCTTGCCGCTGCACCGGAGGCTGCCCCGGAAGCCGTTCCGCAAGCTGCCCCGGCGGCTGCCTCCCCGAATCCCACGGTGCAGGTTGTATCGGCGGCCTGCCTGCACGAGGCCCAGGCCCAGATCGACCTGCTCACCCGCAAGCTGTCCGCCGTTCAGGCGGAGCTGCTCCGGTGCCAGACCCGGTTGTTTGCCTACGAGCGCGAAATGCTCGCCTTGCGCCGGGAAAACGCCGCGCTGGAAGCGCGCTGCGAGGCGGCGCAGGGAAGCGGCGCCCGGCGGGAGCAAAGCGGTGAAATCGCTGTACCGGACCGGTTCGATGCGCCGGCTATGCAGGTTTTCCCCCCGCTGGCCGAAGATCCCGCACCGCGCCGCGCAGCATCCTATAGCGCTGCTGTGGCCGAGCGCACCGGCACACTGCATTGTACCCAAGCGCCGGGAAAGACAGTGCCGCCTGAACCCTGGGAGCCGCGCACCGAGCTGGAACAGCTGGCCGCCCGGCTGATGGAGCAGATGGACCGGATGCTGCGGGCGTAAGAATACATCGTACATAAAAAAACAGGAACTGCTGCAAGACGCTCCTGTAGCGAATACTACACAAAAAACGGTGCCTCTGCGCGAGGGATTGCGCTTGGGAGGCACCGTTTCTTCTGTTTTGGAAAAGCTCTGTTTTTCTGCTTTTTTGGGAGAGCTCCGGATGCGGATTTTTGCCGTTCACTGCCGTTTTGCAGCAGCCGCGTTTTTTACCGGTTCCGCGTCGCGCTGGTGCCCTGCTCCATCAGGTAGGTGGCGCGCA
>CAZYAX010000129.1:0-5189 GCA_964646195.1 uncultured Faecalibacterium sp.
GATTTATTCAGAGCTTCCCTAAAAATTATTTTGCTACGGATTCAGGCCCTGCCCCTTGAGCATATTTTGCAGCACGGTCAGGTCGGCCGAGAGATCCATGCTCTCTGCCGCATAGAGGCTGTCCAGCTGGTTCTCAAAGGCAGTGGCGATGCTGGCCGCGTTCTGCTCCACCTCGGCGCGCACGGCAGCGGCGTTTTCACCGCGTACGCCCTGCCGGGCCATGGTGGCATATTGCTGGAGCACGTTGACCGCGTCGGGCAGATAGTAGTTGGCAAACCGCCGCACCTGCTTGGCCTTGGCAGGGTTGGCCTCCACGACCTCCACGATGGCTCGGCCCGCCTTTTCCATTCGGGTCATGGCTGCGCTGAGCTGGGGGTCGGGCAGGGCGTCGTTCAGCGTGTGAAGCGCGTCCAGCTTGGCCTGAATATCGGTCAGCATCTGGTCCACGTCGCCGCTGCCGGTGTGGAACGGCACCTCCCGCTCCACCACACGCGGCGGGCAGATGCGCTGGGCGGCCACAAAGCTGCCCACCGACGCCGCCGCTGTGAGCGCCAGCGCCCACAGCTTATAGATGGGCAGCGCCAGCGCCAAAACCAGCCAGACCAGCGCCGCCGCGTAGAACGGCAGCACGCTGGGCTTTTCGGTGCGGATGATCTTGCTCATAGTTTCCCTTCTTTATCTCAGAGTTTCCGGCGCAGAAAAGCGCCGCTTATATCAATAATAAAGCCTTTTGCAAAAAACGCAAGGGGTTCACGAATAATTTACAGGTTCCAACGGTTTTTCACTGTTTTGAGGCGGTGCAGGGCGCTTGACAGCTCGTTCTGAAATGCAACAGGAGAGCTGCCACGGCGGGCGGCTCTCCTGCTTTGCTTTATAGCGTTGTGGATCGATTTATTTTAAAGCAATCAAAAGTTTTCGCCAGGCCTTTTTCAAAAGGCTGTAAAAGCGTTCTCCAGGCGTTTATTCGTACCGCAGCGCCTCGATGGGGTCGAGCTTGGCGGCCTTGTTGGCGGGGTAGTAGCCGAAGAACAGACCGATGCCCAACGAGAAGCCCACCGAGACGGCGATGCTGGAGAAACTGGGCAGGCCGGGCATACCCAGCAGCGATGAGCCGGCATAGCCCAGCACACCGCCCAGCACCATGCCGATGGCGCCGCCGATGAGGCAGATGATCATGCTTTCCACCACGAACTGGCTGCGGATCTGGCCGTTGGTGGCGCCCAGCGCCTTGCGGGTGCCGATCTCGCGGGTGCGCTCCGTGACGGACACCAGCATGATGTTCATCACGCCGATGCCGCCCACCAGCAGCGAAATGCCTGCGATGACCGACAACGCCAGTGTGATAGTGCCGAGCATGGAGTTGAGCTCCTTGAGCATGCTCTCCATGCTGTACGCGGCCACCTCAAAATACTGGTTGTTGGCGTAATACTGGTTGAGGAAACTGACGATCTGATCGGTAAAGGTCACATTGTCCACGCCCTGGGTGGTGGCCAGCAGAATATCGTAGTAGCCAGGGTCGGAATGGGTGAGGCGCTTGGCGGTGGAGATGGGGATGTACAGGCCGGTGGTGATGTCCTTCTCCGAGGCGTTGCCCGCGCCCATCATGCTGTTGGTCTCGTAGCGGTACACGCCCACCACCGTAAAGGAGTAGATGCCGGAGTTTTGGGTGTACACCACCACCTCCTGGCCCAGCGCGGCATTGAAATCGCCGCCGAACATATTGTTCACCAGCTTGTCCGACACGATGGCCACATGGCGGGCGCGCTCGATATCCCGGTCCAGGAAATTGCGGCCCGCGATCACGTCGATGGACTGGGTAGCCAGCATCTCGGCATTGCAGCCCATCATAGAGACGTTGGCATAGTCGCTGCCGCGCTGCACCTTGCCGCTGTCCATCGACTCATAGAGCGCAATGCTTCCAATGGCACCGGGGTACCGCGCACGCAGGGCATCCAGCATTTCGTCGGTGATGTAGTCACCCTCACTGTAATCGACGTAGACGTAGGAGCCATCGGACTGCTCCTTGACGCGCACATATACCTCGATGTTGTTCGCGCCCAGCGAACCCATGGAGCCGTACACAGCGCCGGTCATGCCGTCGCCCACGGTCAGGATGGCAATGACCGAGGCGATGCCGATGATGATGCCCAGCATCGTAAGCAGCGAGCGCATTTTATTAGCCAGCAGGCCGCTCCAAGCCAGGCGGGCATTTTCCCACAGGTTCATATGCTTGCCACCTCGATTCCGCCTTCCAGCACGCCGTCCCGCATGGTGAGGATGCGGTCGGTCTCGCTGGCCAGCTCGTTGCTGTGGGTGATGAGCACGATGGTCTTGCCCCTCTCCTTGTTGAGCCGGTGGAACAGATCCATCACCATGCGGCCGGTCTTGGAGTCCAGCGCGCCGGTGGGCTCATCGGCCAGCAGGATGGCCGGGTTGTTGGCCATGGCCCGTGCGATGGCCACGCGTTGCTTCTGCCCGCCCGAAAGCTCACTGGGCTGGTGGGACATGCGGTCGGCCATATCCACCATGTCCAGCAGCTGCTTAGCGCGCTCGGTGCGCTGGCGGGGCGGCATGCCCGAGTACATCATGGGCAGCTCCACATTTTTGAGGGCGTTGGTGCGCGGGATGAGGTTGAAGGTCTGGAACACGAAGCCGATCTTCTGGTTGCGGATGGCCGAGAGCTCCCGGTCGCCGGCCTCACCGATGGCCACGCCGTCCAGCTGGTAGGTGCCCTCAGTGGGGCGGTCCAGCGCGCCAATGAGGTTCATCAGGGTGGACTTGCCGGAGCCGGACGCGCCCACGATGGCTACAAATTCCCCCTGGTACACGTCCAGGTCGATGCCGTGCAGGATCTCCAACTCGTTGGGCTGGCCGATGTAAAAGCGCTTGACGATACCGCGCATCCGGATGATGGGTGTGCGTGCGGCGGGGGCCGGGGTCACTGTGGCGCTCATGCCAGACCTCCCGCCGCGATGGCTCCCACGGTCACCGATGCGCCCGCGCCGGCGCTCATACCGGAGGGGCCAGCGGTCACACCCGCAGCCACGGGCACCTCCTGCCCGACCTTATCCAGGTAGTTGTATGGCATGGAGACGATGGTGCAGCCGTCGGTGAGAGCGTCGGACTGGATGGCTACGAAGGCGTCGTTCTCCAGCCCCAGCTCCACCGGATATTCCACCAGGCGCACCTTGCCCTCGCCGGCGCTCTCCGCCGCCAGCACGCAGGTCTGGCCGGAGGCGTTGGTGTACACAGCCTCATAGGGCACCGAGAGGGTGTTTTCGGCCTGCTCGCGGATGAAGCTCACCCGTGCGCCGGTGCCGATGCGCAGGTTGGTCTTGGCCGATGTGACCGAGACCTCCACGGCAAACTTTCCCTTGCCGGGCTCGGTGGAGGTGCCGGTGTTGGTCTTAGTGGTAGTGGGGGCGATAAAGCTCACTACGCCGGTATACGGCTCGTTGCCGGCCGCCTCGGAGCGGATGGTGGCGGGCATACCCACATAGAGGTCTGCCACGTTGTACTCGTCCACATCGGTCTCAATGACGAGGCTGTCCACGTCCTCGATGACGAACAGCAGGCCCAGGCCGCCGGCGGTGGTGGAGATCGGAGAGTTCTCCACCGCATAGCAGGCAGTTACGGTGCCGTCGCTGGGGGCATAGATGTGGGTGGCCTCCAGATCCTCGCGCAGCTGTTCCAGCTCCAGCTCCACAGAGCCCTGGGCGCTGAGCTTGGTGCTCTCCACGTTGTGCTCGGAGGTCTTGAGGCTGCTGCGCACCGAGGCCACAGCGGTATCATAGGCCGCCTTGGCGCTCTGCACGGCTATGGCGTAATCCGCCAGCTGGGTATCGGCACTGTAATAAGTGGACTCGCGGGAGAGCAGGGTCTGGTCGTAGCTCAGCTCGGCGGCAGTGAGGGCGCGCACGGCGCTGTCCAATTCCGTGCGCGCGTTTTCGTAGTTGTTGAGCTTGTTGTTAAAGCTGTTGATGTATGTAGTCAGGCCGGTGCCCAGCAGGGAGATGAGGGAGGTGGCCTCACGGGTCACCGTATCGCCGGCCAGAATGATCGCGTCCGTTGCCATATTCAGCGCCGTGCTGGCAGCGGTGAGGCCATCCTTAGCGATGGCCAGGGCCGTGTCCTCCACGACGGACTCCGCCACCACCCGCTCGTACTCCTGGCGGGCCTGCTCGTGGACCGAGAGGGTCTGGTCGTACTCGTCCTGGCGGGCGGCGCGCTCCTCGGCGGCCCGGGCGTACTCCTCCGCCGAGACATCGGCGGGCAGCAGCCAACCCGAAGCGCTCTGCCACTGGGTGCGGGCGTTCTTGTAGTTCTTGAGGGCCGCAGCGTAGTCCGCCTGGGCGTTTTGCAGCGCGATGCGGGCATTTTCCACGCCGGCATCGGCCGAGAGCAGCGAGCCGTTGAGATTGGCGTCCAGTCCGTTCTTATAGTCGTCGTAGGCCTTCTGGGCTTTCTGCCAGGCCTCATAGGCGCTGCGCACCGAGGCTTCGGCATTCACCTGGCTGGCATCGTAGTTGTTCTGCGCCTCCGAGATCTGAAGGTTGGCGGACTGGAGCGCCAGCTCCTTGGACTGGATGGCCTTTTCCAGCTCGGTGGAATCCAGCACGCAGAGCAGGTCGCCGGCCTTGACGGCGTCGCCCACCTCGACGTATAGCTCCTTGACCGGGTAACTCAGGCTGGAATACACCTTTTGGGAGTCGAGGCTTTCCACTGTGCCGGTGGCGCTGATGGTATCCGCGATATCGGAGCGGTACAACGTGTAGAGGTCAGTGGCTGAAAGGCCGGACGCCCCGCCGCCGGAGAAAAACAGCCTCCACACCAACAGCACCACGAGCAGCAGCGCGATGGCCGCCAGGACGGGGTGCCTGAGTTTCCGCTTCTTTTTCGTTGCCACAGCGGCCGTGCCGTCCCCTTCGGGCCCGGCGGTGCTGTCCCGAAAGGCATTGAGGCGCTTGGAAAATGCGAGCTTCATAATGTTTTTACCTCATGAAAATAGGGTGGATCAAGAAACCTCTGGTTAAATCCGGTGTGCAGACCGGAAGACGGGGCGTCTGCCATGATCAAGTCAGAGGTTCCGCGAAAAGGAAATGTTCCGGCAGTTTTATTGTAGCCTGCGGGCCGGGGCATTTCCATTGAACCGGCTTACATTTGCCGCGCCGAATCTTACGGTTTCGTTA
>CAZYAX010000130.1:0-5171 GCA_964646195.1 uncultured Faecalibacterium sp.
CCGCGCTCGTCGTGGCCGCCGCCCAGGCCCGTGCCGCGCTGGCGGCCCACCGCGTCGATCTCATCGATGAAGATGATGCAGGGCATGGTTTTTTGGGCCTTATTGAACAGGTCGCGCACACGGGATGCGCCGACGCCGACGTACATCTCCACAAAGTCGGAGCCGGAGATGGAATAGAACGGCACGCCCGCCTCGCCGGCGCAGGCGCGCGCCAGCAGGGTCTTGCCGGTGCCCGGAGGGCCCACCAGCAGTACGCCGTGCGGAATGCGCGCGCCCAGCGAGTTGAACTTGCCTGGGCTCTTGAGGAACTCGACCACCTCTTGCAGCTCTTCTTTTTCCTCTTCCTCACCGGCCACATCGGCAAAGGTGGTCTTTTTCTGGTTTTCGGACTCATCCTTGACCTTGGCGCGGCCCACATTCATAATGTTGCCGCCCGCACCGCCGCCGCGGAGCATCGAGAACAGGATAAAGCCGGTGCAGCCCAGCATGGCCACATAGAACAGGATCTCCATCCAGGGGATGGAATCCTTGAGCTCCACATAGTCGTACTCCATGGGCGCGTCCGGATTTGCCTCATCGTAGGCTTTGATATAATCCGGCAGCTCCTGAATGAACATGCCCGCATAGGGCAGCTTGTACTGAATCACCACGGTGCCGCCGTTTTCCGGCTCCACCAGCGAGGAGGCGCTATCCGATGAGAGCATCCCGGAGAGCAGGCCACCGGTGCTCTGCACCGTTGTGGCGTCGTCCTCCGGCAGAGGCAGCTTGCCCTCCTTGAGGCTTAGGGTTATCACGCCGGTATTGCGGTCCAGCTCAAAGGCCGTGACCTGCAAATTCTCAAAATAATGGGCCACCGTGGAATAGCTCATGGTAGAGCCAGTGCTGGACGAGGTGTTGAACAGGGACCAGATCATCAGCACGGCCGCGAGCACCAGTGCCAGCATCAGCGGGTTAAAGCGAGGTTTTTTCGGTTGCAAAATATCAGCTCCAGTTCTGCTATAAGTTTAGTACAGATCCGCTTACTTCTCATATACCTCTGGCTTGAGAGCGCCGACATAGCGAAGATTGCGGTATTTTTCGTCAAAATCAAGGCCATAGCCCACCACAAACTCATCCGGCACCTGAAAGCCCTCGTAGTCCGGCTGGATATCCGCTTTGCGGCGGGTGGGCTTATTGAGGATCGCGCAGATGCGCACCGAGTTGGGGTTGCGCATCTTGAGCATGGGCACCAAGTTGGACAGGGTGATGCCCGTATCCAGAATATCCTCCACGATCAGCACGTCCCGGCCGGTGAGATCCGCATCCAGGTCCTTGACGATCTTGACAAGGCCGGTGCTCTCGGTGTTGGCGCCGCCATAGCTGGACACGACCATGAAGTCGATGCTGCACGGGATAGCGATGGCGCGCATCAGGTCGGCCATAAAGACAACTGCGCCTTTTAATATGGAGACCAGCAGCAGGTTGCGGCCCGCATAGTCGCGGCTGATCTGCGCGCCCAGCTGCTGCACCTTGGCCTGAAGCTCCTCCTCCGAAACCAGCACCGTTTTAATGTCATCGTGCATACTCATCATTCAACATCCTCTCTTTTTTGCTGCGGCCAA
Organism: uncultured Faecalibacterium sp.; assembly: GCA_964646195.1. Lineage (GTDB taxonomy): Bacteria > Bacillota > Clostridia > Oscillospirales > Ruminococcaceae > Faecalibacterium. The sequence goes on from CAZYAX010000130.1 coordinate 1,602, forward strand.
AGCTCCAGCACCTTCCGGCTGCCCTCATCGGGGGCAAGGCCATCCGCAAAACCAAAACCATACAGCCATACCACCTCGCTGCCGTCCGCAAGCAGCGGCAGCCGGTCCCGCTCCCGGGGAGGAACGGACTCTTCATTCATAAATTTCCGCAGGCTCTTGCTGATGCCGCGCCCAGACGGGCGAAAACGGTCTCCCGGCAGGCGGCAGCGCAGCACGAGCGCAGAATGTAACATCGTTATTCTAGCATAATCCGCCTGATTTTTTAAGTCTTTTTTATGAACGACTTGTGTTTTTTCGTAAAAAGTACGGTCCCGAACACGGCTTTGCAGCACAAAGCCGCCGGGCAGCGTGTACAGGCGATCCTCCTGCGGCACAAATTCCACCGGCGCGGCCGGCAGCGGGCCGGTATGCACCGCACCAGCTCCGTCCTCCCGCCACAGCAGCCCGCTGCCGGCGCAAAAGCGCACGTCCCCGCGCAGCTGCACCGCGCCGCTGCCGGCCTGCACCAGACCGCACACCAGCCGGACGCAGGCTTCCTCCGCGTCCCGCACGGGCGAAACCAGCAAATGGGCCGCGCGCTCCAAAATCAACGGGTCGGCTGCACGCAGCCGCTTCAGCGCATACACGGCCCCGGCGCGCCGCGCTGCCGCCGGCTGCTTTTCCGCCTGGGCGGCACAGGCCGCCTCGTCCAGCAGCCGCTGCGCCTCGCGCGTAAAATAGGCGTCCGCACGGGCGGCCTTTTCGCAAAAGCGGCCCAGGTTGCGCTCCGCCGCGGCGTTGGTCTCGCGCAGGGCCGGCAGCGCATAGTGGCGCAGCCGGTTGCGGGCATAGCCGTCGTCGAAGTTGGTCGCATCCGTCACCCAGCGCTGCCCCACGGCCGCGCAGTAGGCCTCGGTGTCCGCACGCGCCAGACTCAGCAGCGGCCGCACATAGGGCCCGCGCCGGGGCCGGATTCCCCCCGCGCCGTGCAGCCCGGTGCCGCGCGCCAGCCGGAACAGCAGCGTTTCGGCCTGGTCAGTAACAGTATGGGCCGTAGCGACCCGGTCTATCCCCTGCTGGCACAGCTTGTCAAAGCAGCCATAGCGCAGAGCGCGCGCCCAAGCCTCGCCCGCGCGGGGCGGCACCTCGCCCAGCTCCCGCGCACGGAACACCTGCAGCGGCACGCCCAGCCGGGCGCACTCGGCGCGAACAAAGGCCTCGTCTGCGTCCGCTGCCTCCCCTCGCAGGCCATGGTTCACATGGCAGGCACTCAGCTCGATGTCAAGCTGCACAGTCAGCGCCAGCAGCAGGCGCAGCAGCGCCATACTGTCTGCCCCGCCGGAGACGGCCGCCGCCACCCGCAGCGGCCCCTGCCCTGCTTCCCGCGCAAAAAGCGCCTGCTCACGGCACCAGCCCAGCACCCGGGCTTCCAGCTCCGCCGCGCTCAATGGTTGAAGTCCACATCCGTAAACCGGGTGTGGCGGCCGTCCCAGCCCAGCGGCACGACGCTGGTCTCGCCGTGGCGGTTCTTGGCCACGATGCACTCCGCCGTGTCGGCGGCCACCTCCGCACCGTCCTGCTGCTGGCTGGCATAGTAGGAATCACGATATAAAAACAGCACGCAGTCTGCGTCCTGCTCGATGGAGCCTGAATCACGCAGATCCGAAAGCTGCGGCCTGTGGCTGGAGTTGTTGCCCTGCTTTTCCACCGCACGGGAGAGCTGGCTCAGCGCGATGATGGGCACATTGAGCTCCTTGGCCATGATCTTCAGGTTCCGGGTGATGCTGCTGATCTCCTGCACGCGGTTTTCGGTGCGCTGGCCGCTGGTCATCAGCTGCAAATAGTCGATCACGATCAGCCCGATCTTGGGCCGGCTCGGGTCCTGGTTGACGCGGCGGATCTTCGCCTTCATCTCGGTGATGGTGATGCCCGAGGTATCGTCCATAAAGATGGGCGCATCGTGCAGCTGCTCGGTAGCCAGGGCCAGATCCTCCCAATCAGAGGCCTTGAGCGCGCCGGTGCGGAACGCCTGGCTGTCGATGCCAGCCTTGGCCGAGAGGATACGGTTGGTGAGCTGTTCCTTGGTCATTTCAAGGCTGAAAATGGCCACCGGCACATGCTGCTGCTCGGCCACGCGGGTGGCAATATTCAGCGCAAAGCTGGTCTTGCCCATGCCGGGGCGGGCCGCCAGGATGATGAGGTCGCCGCGCCCAAGGCCGGTGAGCACCGTGTCCAGCAAGCGGAATCCGGTGGGGATGCCCTTATACTTATCCGCGTCCGGCCCGCTGATCCTTTGCAGGTTGGAGAGGGTCTCCACCATGCTGGACGAAAGCGGCGTCAGCGCGCTGGAATCCCGCCCGGAACGGATCTCGTAGATGCGCTGCTCGGCGCTCTCCAGCAAAAGATCCGCGTCCGGCTCATCGCCCGCATCCTGCAAAATATCCTTGGCCACGCCCATGAGCTGGCGCACCAGATATTTTTCTTGCACGATCTGGGCGTAGGCCTTTACGTTGGAGATACTGGGCACCGTCTCGGCCAGACCGGTGAGGTAGATCTTGGCTGCGTCGGCGCTCTCGAACACGTTGTCCGAGACAACGGCATCCAGCAGCGTGACAAAATCGATGGTCTGGTCGTTGGTGAACAGGCGGATCATCTCGGTGTAAATGCGCCCGTTCTGGCGGGAATAAAACATCTCGGGCCGCACGATCTCCACCAGGTCGGTCAGCACGTCCGCCTTGAGCAGTACCGCGCCCAACACGCTCTGCTCGGCCTGCATGCTGTAGGGCAGGCTGATGCCCACGCTTTCGAGATTGAGTTCGTTGGAATAGCGGCGTTCCTCCGGCATAACGGCTCCCCCCTTTGCCTTCAAAAAAGCGTTCCGCAGGCCGCCGCCAAAGCGTTAGCGCACGTCCCGGCGGCGGTGCGCCCGGCCAAAGCCGGGCCTGCTACAGGCCCCGTGTAAAAGCGCCCCCTGAAAAGAGGGGGCGCATATTGCGGCACAACGGTCAGGCCTGCACGATCTCCACATTAACCTTAAAGCTCGCCACCACGCCGGAGTACAGGCGCACTCTGGCGTTGTAGACGCCGGCGTCCTTGATATCCCGCGTTTCGAGCTCGATCTTCTTTTTATCCACAGGCGTGCCGATCAGCGCGCTGAGCGCAGCGGCCACCTCCTTGCCGGTGACCTTGCCAAACAGCCGGCCCGACGCGCCGCCCTTGGTCTGCACCGAAACCGTTTTACCGTTGATCTGAGCCGCCAGCTTCTGCGCGGCGGCCACAGCCTCCGCCTCGTGGTAATCCGCCGCGTTTGCCTTGCTGCGCGCCACATTCAAGGCGCTGGCATCCGCCACTGCGGCCAGGCCGCGCGGGAACAGGAAGTTGCGCGCGTAGCCGTCCGACACCTCATAGATGCCGTCCTTTTTGCCGATGCCCTTGACATCCTGCTTCAAAATAACCTTCATGGTACTGTCCCTCACTTTACACGGGGCCGCCCTGCGGCTTGCCCCGGAATCTTTCGATGGCTGCTGTGCAGCTTACCAGCTTTAGTATACCGCATCCGCGGCCTTTGCACAAGAGCCAATCGTTTTGCCT
>CAZYAX010000131.1:0-5169 GCA_964646195.1 uncultured Faecalibacterium sp.
CCGCTCGATCTTGCGCTTTTCACACGCAGGGTCAGGCGGCTTTTGCGACACGGCAAAATAGTTTGAAAAAATTGTCGGGTGCGCAAGAAAATGGGAGCTTTCGGCCTTTTTTCGTGTTACTATGCCAATAGAAGCGCTGAATAGCGCAAAAAAATTAGGAGGAATGACAATGAAACGGACGACAAAAATCATTTGGTCTGCCCTGGTCGCCGTGCTGTTGCTGATCGGTGTCTATACCTTTGTGACCGTCAACAGCAGCCTCGGCAGCGACAGGCTCCAGCTCCGGCTGGCGCATGGGCAGGCCGGCAACTCGGAGATCGGCGGCACCATCGCCTACCTCTCCGACCTGGTAGCCGAGGATGAGAGCATGGGGATGGATGTTTCCATCTACCCCGGCGGCGTGCTGGGCTCCGAAACCGCCATGATCGAGCTGGTGCAGGCGGGCGTGCTGGATATGGCCAAGATCAGCGCCAACACGTTGGGCCAGTTCGACGACCGGTACAACATCTTCTCACTGCCCTACCTGTTCGTCAGCCAGGAGCACTACTATAACGCCATGGCCAACAGTGAGGTGATCCGCGAGCTGTTCCGCGCCACCGAGGACGCTGGCTACATCGCCATCGGCTACTACTGCAACGGCTCCCGCAACTTCTACCTCAAAGAAGATGTCGCCGTCACCGACCCGTCGGTGCTTGCGGGCCGCAAGATCCGCTCCATGGTCAGCTCCACCTCCATGGATATGATCGAGGCCATGGGCGGCTCGCCGGTGCCCATGTCCGCCAGCGAGACCTACACCTCGCTGCAGCAGGGCATCGTGGACGGCGCGGAGAACACCGAGCTGGCCCTCACCGTGGATAAGCACGAGGAGATCGTGCGCTCCTACACCTACACCGAACACCAGTACACCCCGGACATCTACGTCATCAGCACCAAGACCTGGAACCGCCTCACCACCGAACAGCAGGACTACCTGATCGAGTGCTTCGGCAAACTGAACGACAACTTCGTGCAGCAGTACAACCGAATGATGGACGAGGCCATGGAGGAAGCTGCCTCCTACGGCGTACACATCTACCGCGACATCGACAAGACCGCGTTCATCGAGGCTGTGCAGCCCATCCACGCCGATTTCCTGGCCAAGGGCGAGGAGTATCAGGCCCTGTACAACGACATCCAGAGCTATGCAGAGGAGGCCAACTGAAATGAAAGCATGTATGAAAGCCGTTAACGCCCTGCTGCGGATTGTGCTGGCCGTTCTGGTTGCCATTATGGTCGTGGTGTGCTGTTGGCAGGTCATCACCCGCTTTGTGCTCCAAAACCCCAGCAAGTACACCGAGGAAATCCTGCGCTACCTGCTCATCTGGCTCACCATGCTGGGCGCGCCCTATGCCTACGGCGCGGGCAAGCAGCTGGCCATCGACCTTCTGGTGGTCAAGTTCAGCCCCAAAGGGCAGCTCTACACCCGCATTTTCGTGGAAGTCATCGTGCTGATCCTCAGCGCGGCGGTGCTGGTCTACGGCGGTATTTCGGTGGCGCTCAATGCCCACGGCCAGATCTCCGCCGCCATGAAGCTGCCCATGGAGTTTTACTACGCCTGCATCCCCATCGGCGGCGCACTGATGATCCTGTACAGCCTCGACCGGCTGTTTGATACCCTGAAAGAGTTAAAGGAGGGCAACTAAATGGTAATGCAAGCTGCGATCCTGCTTTTGATCGTATTCTTTTTGCTGCTGGCCTTCAGCGTGCCAGTCTCGTACAGCATCATCGCCTCGGCCTTTGTCACGATCACCGCGTTCCTCAGCCCGCAGTTCGGCACCTTTGTCTCCGCGCAAAAGGTCATTGCCGGCATCGACTCCTTCTCCCTCATCGCGGTGCCCTTCTTCATCCTGGCAGGCCTGCTGATGAGCGGCGGCGGCATCGCCCGCCGGCTCATCAACCTGGCTATGCTGGTGCTGGGCCGCGTGCCCGGTGCGCTGGCCCTCACCAACGCCGCCGGCAACGCTATGTTCGGCTCCATCTCCGGCTCCGGCATCGCGGCGGCCACAGCCATCGGCGGCGTGATGCTCCCGATGGAAAAGGAGGAGGGCTACGACGACGGCTTTGCCGCCGCCATGAACATCGCCACCGCGCCGGTGGGCCAGCTCATCCCGCCCACCACTGCCTTCATCGTCTATTCCACCGCCAGCGGCGGCACCTCGGTAGCCGTGCTGTTCATGGCCGGCTGGATTCCCGGCCTGCTGTGGGCCGGCCTGTGCATGGCCGTGGGCCTGTTCATTGCCAAAAAGCACGGCTATGTCCACAAGGCCGAAAAGTTCACGGCAGCCTATGTGCTCAAGACCATTTGGGACGCCATCCCCTCGCTGCTGCTCATCGTCATCATCATCGGCGGCATTCTCTCCGGCCTGTTCACCCCCACCGAGGCCTCCGGCATCGCCGTGGCGTATGCGTTTATCCTGTCGGTGTTCATCTACCGCTCCATTAAGCTGTCCGAGATCCCGGAGATCCTTGTCAACACCGCCAACATGACCGCCGTGGTCATGCTCATCATCGGTGCGTCGTCGGTGCTGTCCTTCGTACTGTCCTTTACCGGCCTGCCGGCTGCCATCAGCGCCATGGTGCTGGGCATCACCGATAATAAGATCGTGCTGCTGCTCATTCTCAACATCTTCCTGCTGATCGTGGGCACCTTTATGGATATGGCCCCCGCGCTGCTCATCTTCACCCCCATCTTCCTGCCCATCGTGCGCACCTTTGGCATGAGCGACGTACAGTTCGGCGTGATGATGGTGATGAACCTGGCTGTGGGCACCATCACCCCACCCGTGGGCAACGTGCTGTTCGTGGGCTGCGCACAGGCCAAGCTCAAGATCGAGCAGGTCATGAAGGACCTGATTCCCTTCTTCGCCGCCATCCTGGCCGCGCTTTTGCTGGTCACCTACATCCCGGCGCTCAGCGAGTGGCTGCCCACCCTGCTCGGCTTGATGTAAGCGCGCTGTTCCTCTATAATAAAGAGGAATTAACCGCCCGCTTACTTTGAGGAAAGGGAACGCGCATGGAAACAAAATGGCTTCACAACCCGGTGGATGGCGACACCACCCTCTATTACCGCCGAAAGGACGGCATTATGGTGGAGCACATGCTCCGGCCCGCCAATTACAGTATGCGATACAACCACTTCCACCAGGAGTATGAGGTCTACCTTCTGCTCAAGGGCCACCGCCAGATCTTTTTCGACAATCGCGCCTACATCGCGGAGCCCGGCAGCCTGATCCTGGTGGACAGCGGGCAGATCCATATGTCCCACGCGGTGCAGGGCGACACCGCCGCCGAATACGAGCGGCTGATCCTCTACATCGACCGCACCAAAGTGGAACAGTACGACCGGATGTTCCCGGAGCTACGCATGGCGGAATTTCTCCACCGGCACTACGGCATCTACAAGCTCACCGGGCACCAGCTGGAAAGTATGCTGCAAATGTACCGGCACCTCATGCGGGAAATGGATGACCAGCTCCCGTGCAGCCAGACGGCCGTGGACCTCAAGATCATCGGCACGTTTATCGCCTTCTGGCGCGAAAACACGCCGGTCTCCTTCCTCCAGGACAAGACTCCTTCCAAAAACACGGGCAAGTACACGGCCGTGTACGCCGTATCGGACTATGTCTCCACCCATTTCTGCGAAAGCATCACACTGGACGACCTGGCGGGCCGGTTCTACATCAGCAAATATTATCTGAGCCGCTCTTTCCGCGAGGTCACCGGCGTGGGCATCAGCGAATACGTCAACATCCTGCGGGTGCAGCGGGCGCAGAGCCTGCTCCAGGACAAGAACCTCACCATCTCGCAGGTGGCCGCGGCGGTGGGGTTCGAGAGCATTTCCTACTTTGAAAAGATCTTCAAGCGCCACCTGGCTCTGGCCCCGGCGCAGTACCGCAAACAGCTGGGGGCAGCCGGCGGCGGCAAGGCCGAATCCAAGGACACGAGGTAAAAAGCATTATGGAAAATTTGAAACGAGACGAGATACAAGCCAAGCTCAGCCTGGTGATCGACAAGCTGATGCACTTGGGCGGGCCCGAAAACGAGGAGGATCTGAAAAACGGCGGCGAGGCCATCGGCTTTTTCCGCCGGGACTTCGGCATCACCGAGTGGGACTGGCCCCAGGGTGTGGGCCTGTACGGCCTGCTCAAGATGATGCAGTTCCAGGGCACGCAGGAGTACAAGGACTTTTTGTACAACTGGTTCAAGCAGAACATCGCCCAGGGCCTGCCCTCCCGCAACATCAACACCACCACTCCGCTGCTCACGCTGGCCGAGCTGAACACGGAGTACAACGACCCCGAATTTGAGGCCCTGTGCGTCGATTGGGCCAAGTGGCTCATGGAGTGCATCCCCCGCACGCGGGAGGGCGGTTTCCAGCATGTGACCAGCGCCAACGGCGACCGGCAGGGCGTGCGGCTCAACGAGAGCGAGATGTGGATCGACACCCTGTTCATGACCGTGCTGTTCCTCAATAAAATGGGCCAGAAATACCACAACCAGGAGTGGATCGACGAATCCATCAAACAGGTGCTGATGCACATCAAGTATCTGTACGACAAGCATACCGGGCTGTTCTTCCACGGCTGGTCCTTCAACCGCATGGACAACTTCGGCGGCATCTTCTGGTGCCGCGGCAACAGCTGGTTCACGCTGGGCATTCTGGACTATGTGGATATGTTCAAGGGCACCATGAACAAGGGCCTCAAGACCTTTGTGGTGGACACCTACAAGGCGCAGGTCAAAGCGCTCAAGGCCCTGCAAAGCGACACCGGCCTGTGGCACACCGTGCTCGACGACCCCACCAGCTACGAGGAGGTATCCGGCTCGGCGGCTATCACGGCGGGTATCCTCAAGGGCATCCGCATGGGCATCCTGGACGACTCCTATCTGGAATGCGCCGAGAGGGCCGTGCGCGCCATCCTGGACAACATTGCGCCGGACGGCACGGTGCTCAACGTCTCCGGAGGCACCGGCATGGGCTACGACGCCGATCACTACAAGAACATCCTCATCGCACCCATGGCCTACGGCCAGTCCCTCACCATCCTCGCCCTCGTGGAGGCCCTGATCTACCTCGGCTAAGACGTGCTTTTCTATGGAACCTCTGAACAAATCACGCCCTTCGGGCTT
>CAZYAX010000132.1:0-5169 GCA_964646195.1 uncultured Faecalibacterium sp.
TTACATGCGCGCCAAGGCCAAACCGCAGGACCTGAGCAACAAAAAGCGCGCCATTCAGCTTTGCTTACAGTATGGCATCCCGGTCGCTGCCGGTACCGATGCCAACGGCCAGGGCCGTTTGGTGCAGCTGGGTTCCAGCCTGCACACAGAGCTGGGCATCTACGTGGAATATGGCATGACCCCGGCCCAGGCGCTGTGCAGCGCCACCAGGACTGCGGCGGAGATGATGGGGATCGACGACATCGTCGGCACGCTGGCCCCCGGCAAGCTGGCCGATGTGATCGTGGTCAAGGGTGACCCCACCGCCGACATCGCCGCGATCCGCAGCATTGCTTACACCTTCAAGGGTGGGCGGCAGGTCTACCACGCCTGAGCCTTGAACCGAAAGGAGCATTTATCATGAAAACCGTGATCTATAACGCCAAAATTTTTGACGGCGATAATACCGTGATCGAAAACGGTTCGCTGGTTTTTGACGAGACCGGCATTTTGGAGGTGGCTGCCGGCCGGCTGGAAGGCGATGTGGCCATCGACGCCGAGGGGCGCACCCTGACGCCCGGCCTGATCGACTGCCACGTACACCTGGGCTTTACCGGCATTGGAAACAACACCGAGCCGGCCCGCGCCGCCGCCCGCGCCGCCTATCAAGTGGGCATGCTGCAGAAATACGGCGTGACCACCGTGCGCAACGCCGGCAGCGAGACCAGCGCCGATATTCTGGTACGCGATCTGCTGGAGGCAGGCGTGATCAAGGGCTGCCGCGTGGTGGCCGCCGGCATCCCCATCGGCATCACGGGGCATATGGGGTACGAATGTGACAGCATCCCCGAGCTGCGCAAGGCGGTGCGCACCCAGGTCAAGCTGAAGGCCGATATCATTAAGATCATGGCCACCGGCTCCATGGGCGGCAAAAATTCCATTGCCGGCGTGCCCCAGCTGACGGAAGAAGAGATCCGCGTGGTGGTGGTGGAAGCCGAAAACGTGGGCCTGCATGTGATGGCGCACGCCACCTCGGTCCGCGGGCGGGAAGGTGCCCGCCGCTGCGCCCGCGCCGGTGTGCGCTCCATCGAGCATGTGTATATCGACGACGAGACCGCCCGCGTCATGGCCGAAAACGGCACCTATTATGTGCCGACCATCGCCGCCCGCTGGCATATTTTGAACAACACGCTGCCGCAGTATGACTATATGCGCAAAAAGGCCGATCCCGCCGACCTGGACCGCAAAAAGGAAGCGCTGCTGCTGTGCAGGCAGTACGGCATCCCGGTGGCCTGCGGCACCGACGCCGGCCCCGACGGCGTGAGCGCGCTGGGCCCCGATACCGCGCTGGAGATCGGCCTGTACAACCAGTACGGCTACACCAACATCGAGGCGCTGCGCACGGCGATGAAGACAGCCGCCCGCCTGCTGGAGCTGGAGAATACCATCGGCACCCTGACCCCCGGCTGCCAGGCCGACCTGGTCCTGTGGGAGGGTGACCCGCTGACCGATATCGCGGCGCTGAAAAAGCCGTACGCCACCTTCCAGGGCGGCGAGCTGGTGTACAGCGCCCGGGGTCTGTAAAGACCGTTTTCTCCGCTTTCACGTGCGCTTCTATACAGCAAAAGGTCGGCCATTGACCAGGGAGTTGCAGCTACTATGAACAATGTGTTTATCCAGGAACGTTCCTTTTATCCGCGCGTGCTTAAGAGCGCGCTGCCCATCGCCTTTCAGGGCCTGATCACCGTCGGCGTCAACATTATGGATACCATGATGCTGGGCCGCCTGAACGAGGTACAGATCTCCGGCTCTTCGTTGGCCAACGAGTACATTTATCTGTTTCAGATCGCCTGTATGGGCCTGGGCGGCGGCGCCTCGGTGCTGACATCCCGCTTTTGGGGCATGAAAGACCTGCAGCAGGTACGCAAATCGATCACCCTGATGCTGCGCGTGATGCTGACCATCGCCACGGTTGCCATGTTGTTCTCGGCCTTTTGCCCTGCTGTGATCCTGCGCCTGTATACGCCCGATTTAGAAGTGATCGAAAAGGGGACCACCTACCTGATGTGGGCGCTGCCAACCTATTATTTGATGGGCTTTACGCTGACCTGTACGCTGGTGCTGCGCAGTGTGGGCCAGGTCAAGATCCCCCTGATCGCCGCGATCGTTGCCTTTTTGGGCAACATCTTCTTCAACTGGGTGTTTATTTTCGGTATGCTGGGCGCGCCCCGCATGGAGATCGCCGGCGCCGCGCTGGGCACGGTATTGGCCCGCATCGTGGAGTTCAGTATCGTCTGCGGCTATATGTTCTTTAAGGACAACAACATTCAATACCGCGTCAAGCACCTGTTTATGAAGTGCGGCGACCTGATCCATGAGTATGTGAACATCAGCGTTCCGGTTCTGTGCAGCGACATGCTGCTGGCGCTAGGCAACAGCGCCATTGCGGTGGTCATCGGCCATATGGGCGCCGCTTATGTGGCGGCGCAGGCCATTTCCAAGATGACGCTGCAGCTTTCCACCGTTATGAACCAGGGGCTGAGCCAGGCCGCTTCCATTATTACCGGCCATACCATCGGCGAGGGGAAAAAGGAGCTGGCCCAAAAGCAGGGCTACGGCTTCTGGAGCCTGGGCATCATGGTCGGGTTGTTCGCCTGCGTACTGGTCATGATCATCCGTGAACCGTTGATCGACTTCTACCGCGTGACCGAGGGCACCAAGGTCATAGCCCAGGGCATGATGACGGCGGTCAGCGTGGTTGTCCTGTTCAGCACCACGGACAGCATGCTGACCAAAGGCGTGCTGCGCGGCGGCGGCGAGACCAAATTCCTGCTGGTGGCGGACGTGCTCTTCCTGTGGATCCTGTCGGTGCCGCTGGGTTACATGGCAGGCTTCCACTGGGGGCTGTCCCCGTTCTGGATCTACCTGTGCTTAAAGAGCGATCAGATCGTCAAGGCCGTGCTCTGCGTTTTCCGCCTGCACAGCAAGCGTTGGATCAAGGATGTGCGTTCCCCCGCTGCCGATAAGGGTAAACAAACGAGCGCCAGCCTTGGCGAGGCAGGCGCCTGAATAAGTCCGCGCAAGATAGGGAGTGTGTTTTATGTCTTTACAGCTGCACCGTTTTGAGTATGACCCCGCCGTCAAGAAGGCCCGGCGGGAATATCCCTGGCTGGGCTACATGGGACCGCGCCGTGTGGCGCCCCATGTGTGGCATGTTTCCGGCCATTATGATTACGGCGATTATCTGATCGACACCGGCGACGGCCTGATCCTGATCGATACCCCGGTGCCGCAGAGCGATTACCTGTTGATCGATTCCATCTGGCGCGCCGGCTTTGACCCGCGGGATATCAAGCTTTTGCTGCTCAGCCACTGGCATTTGGATCACGACGGCTGCGCCCGCCAGATCCAGGAGATCTCGCACTGTAAGCTGTATCTGTCCAAGGAAGACTGGGCCTGCAAGCTGAACCCCCCGCCCATCTTTGAAAAGATGAAGATGGAGACGCCCTACCCCTACACCCCCGATGAATTTTACGCCGATGACAAGCCCATCACCCTGGGCCGCGTGACCATACATACCGTATTGACCCCCGGCCACACGCCCGGTGCGACCAGCTTCTTCTTTGACGACACGGATGAGGAGACCGGCATCACTTATCATGTGGCCATGCACGGCGGTCTGGGCATCGACGCCATGCGCCCGGGCGACCGCATGAAGCTGGACGGCATTTCCGCCGCCGACCGCGACAGCTTCATCGATCAATGTCTGGAGCTGGCCAAGCGGGATGTGGATATCACGCTGGGCAGCCACATCAACCAGTGCGGCATGTCCGCCGTGTTCGACAAGTGCAGGGACGAGCGGGACTATCTGCCCTTTGTGGACCGCCGCGCCTGGCCGCACATGCTGCTGGAACGCCGCTGCCGCGTTATGGCTTTCCGGGCCGGCGCGGATGATTGAACCGAAGGGATACCTGTAAAAGATTTATTTTTCATTGATAAGGAGGATCTGCTATGCCTTTAACGTTTCATCGTGCCGAATTCCCGCCGGAGGAACGCTCCGCCATGTTTGAAAACTGCTGGAACGCCCGGCAGGAGCCCTACCGTGTGGCGCCCCATGTCTGGATGGTGTCCGGCCATAAGGATCAAAGCGACTTTTTGATCGATACCGGCGATGGCCTGATTTTGATCGATACCCCGGTGCCGGAGTTTGGGTATGCCTTGATCGACAGCATTTACAAGGTCGGCTACCGCCCGCAGGACATCAAGTTGGTCCTGCTCAGCCACGAGCATCACGACCATGACGGCTGCGCCCGCATCATTCAGGAATTGTCCGGCTGCAAGATCTATATGTCGCGCGAGGCGTGGGAGCGCAAGCTGCACCCTGTCAGCCGCCCCGCCGTTCAGGGGATGCCCACCCCCTCGGAGTCGCCCTATTATGAGCCGGATGCGTTCTACGCGGACGACAAGCCCATCACCCTGGGCCATGTGACCGTGCGCACCCTGCTGACCCCCGGCCACACCCCCGGCGTGACCAGCTTCTTCTTTGACGATACGGACGAGGAGACCGGTATCACCTACCATGTGGGCATGCATGGCGGCCTGGGCATCGACAATATGCGCCCTGACCGCTGCGGCGAAGCATGGGCCGTTTCCTTCGCAGACCGCGACAAATTTATTGATCAAAGCCTGGAATTGAGCCTGATGGATGTGGATATCACGCTGGCCAGCCATTCCAACCAGGCCAACTACAACGCCAATATCCCCGAGGACCGCACCGACTACCACGCCTTTATGGAGCCGCGCGCCTGGGCTATGATGTTGCTGGAGCGCCGCGCCCGCGCCATGGAGTTCCGGGCCGGGGCCAATACCTACTACGGCAACGAAAAACGCATGTAAGTTGTTTCCTTTCCTTTCTTTCTGCAGGAACAGCGCTGTACCCAAGGCTGGGTATGGCGCTGTTCCTGCTGTGGGCAATTTCTTCCGATTCCCGCAAGGGCAGGAGATGTCCAGACCCCGATCACCGGTGCACTGCAGCCCCGGCAGGAAAGCCCCCCTGCCGGGTAGAATGCCTGCCGGGTAGAATGTGTGCGAAAGCTTGTACTTTCCTCCCCTGCCCGCTATAATGATTTCAAGCTGCAAGGGAGCGTTGCAGAATGAACAATTCTGCGGCGCTCCTTTTCTGTGCATACA
>CAZYAX010000133.1:0-5110 GCA_964646195.1 uncultured Faecalibacterium sp.
AGAAGGTGGGCTGCGGCTCGGTAACGCCGCGCTCGGTGCCGGCCAGCTTGGAGGTAAAGCCGGTGACGAAGTGGTACATGGCAGCCTCCTTGCTCAGGCGGCTGATCGGGGGCAGAACGCCGAAGGCGTCGGCCGTGAGGAAGATGACCACCTTGGGGATGCCGCCCACGCCGGGGATCTGGGCGTTGGAGATATAGTTGACCGGGTAGCCCACGCGGGTGTTCTCGGTGAGGCTGCCGTCGTCAAAGTCGAACTCGCGGGTCTCCGGGTCGATGATGACATTCTCCACCAGGGAGCCGAACTTGATGGCATGGTAGATCTCGGGCTCGTTCTCCTCCTTGAGGTTGATGCATTTGGCGTAGCAGCCGCCCTCAAAGTTGAACACGCCGTCCGGGCTCCAGCCGTGCTCATCGTCGCCGATCAGCTTGCGGCCGGGGTCGGCGGAAAGGGTGGTCTTGCCGGTGCCGGACAGGCCAAAGAATACGGCAGTCTCGTGGGTCTCGGGATCCATGTTGGCGGAGCAGTGCATGGGCAGCACGTTCTCCTTGGTCATGATATAGTTCATGGTGGAGAATACGCTCTTCTTGATTTCACCGGCGTACTGGCTGCCGCAGATCACGATAGTGCGCGCCTCATAGTCGATCATGATGGCAGCCTCGCTGTGTACGCCGTCCACAGCCGGGTCGCATTTGAAGCCGGGCGCGCAGATCAGGGTGTAATCGGCCTCGCCGTAGTTGGCCAGCTCTTCCGCGGTGGGGCGGATGAGCAGCTGGTGGATGAACAGGTTCTGGCTGGCCAGCTCGTTGATAATGCGGAACTTCTTGGTGTACTTGGGATCGGCGCCGGCGTAGCCGTCGAAGATAAAGACCTCGCGGCCCTGGAGATAGGCGGCTACCTTGCCCTTGATCGCATCAAACTTCTCGCGGGAGATGGGGCGGTTCACCTTTCCCCAGGCGATCTCGTTGTGGACGCCCTCGGTGTCCACGATAAATTTGTCGTTAGGCGAGCGGCCGGTGTACTTGCCGGTGGTGACCGCCAGCGCGCCGGTGCTGCTCAGGATGCCCTCGCCGCGGCGCAGCGCGGCCTCGGTGAGCTGGGCAGGAGTCAGGTTACGGTACACCGCCTTGGGGGCGATGATACCGAGCTTCTCGATACCATAAGTTTCCATGGTGTTTCCCTCCATAGTCAAATTACGATTTTGGGAGCCTCAGGTCAAAGGAGGCCCCTGCAACAAAAACAGAAAAATCACGCCTGCAACCTACACATAACTGCCAGTTGCTCAGTTTAATTATAGCAAGGTTTTGCGGTTTGGCAAGCCCTGCGGTGCAGTTTCGTCGCAATCGCAAGAAATGGGAAAATGATTGAATAAAAATTTGTCAAAGTGCAAAAAGGCGTAACAGGGCGCTGTTGGCTCTGGCAAAAAACCGCATGGCACGGAGCCGGGTGCGCTCTTTCACAAAACAGGGGGCTGCTGCAAAAATCCCTTTTTGCGGCAGCCCCTGTTAAAAAGTTCTTTGCCAGGCTTTCTTTTCGAGAAAGCCGAAGGAGCCGAAAAGCTCCTTACAGCTTCTGCTCCCCCAGCACGTCCGAGGTGGGCGTGTCGAACACCGGGATGTTGGCGTACGGGTCGGGAGCGGAATCGGCGGGCAGGCTCTTCATGTATTCGTCCATGGCCTTGGCGACCTCCTTGGCCATGGCCACTGCCTCCACTACGGTGCGCGCGCCCTTCACGGCGTCGCCGCCCGCGAATACGCCCGGGCGGGTGGTGTGGCCGTCGGCATCCACCGTGAGCAGGCCCTTCTGGTTGGTTCCGATGCCGGTGGTGGTCTGGATGAGGTTGCTCTCCGAACCCTGGCTGACCGAGATAATCACGCCAGTGTGGGGATAGAGCGTTTCGCTGCCTTCCACCTGCACGAACTTGCCGTTTTCGTCCTTTACCGTGTCGCGGCAGATCAGGCCGTTCTCGCGGATCTCCACGGGAGCCTTGCAGAAGCGGAAGCCAACGCCCTCCAATTTGGCGTAGCTCACCTCGTAGGCCGAGGCGCTGATGCAGTCCTCGTCGCGGCGGGCGTAGCAGGTGGCGTGGCGCGCGCCGTTGCGGATGGCCGTGCGGGCGCAGTCCATGGCCGAGTTGCCCACGCCGATAATCGCAATGTCGTTGCCCAGCTTGAACGCCTTGGAGTTGGCCAGGTAGTCGATGCCAAAGGCCACGTTGCCCAGCGATTCGCCCTTGATGTGCATGGCGTTGGCCTTCCACAGGCCCGCGCCGATGAATACGCTCTTGTAGCCATCGCGCAGCAGGTCGTCGATGGTGAGCGTGCGGCCGATCTCGGTGTTGGTGCGCACCTTGATGCCCTTGAGCTCCAGATGGCGGTACTGGAAATCGTCCAGCACGCTGTCCGGCAGGCGGAAGTTGGGGATACCGTAGCGCATCACGCCGCCGATCTTGTCCCGCGCCTCAAAGATTGTGATGTCGTAGCCCCAGCGCGCCAGCAGCACCGCAATGGTGAGGCCGGCCGGACCGGAGCCGATGATGGCGGCCTTCATGCCGTTTTTCGGCGAGGGGCCGGCCACCATTTTGTTGGCGTAGGTGGTGGAGATGTAGTCCTCGATCACCGAGAAATGCACCGGCGTGCCCTTGATGCCGCGCACGCAGTGGCCTTCGCACTGCTTCTCGTGGTTGCAGACGATGCTGCACACGGTGGTGAGGGGGTTGTTTTCAAACAGCATCCAGCCGGCCTCGTCCATCTTGCCGGCCTTGAGCAGGCGGATGACCTCCGGGATGTTGGTGTGGATAGGGCAGCCTTGCTGGCAGCGGGGATTTTTGCAGCCGAGGCACTGCTTGGCCTCGTCCATAACATGTAACGCCATAATTTTTTCCTCCTTGTTGTATCCAAGAACAGCTTATATTCATTGTACACGAATACAGGAGAAATTGCTATGGCGGAATCACTGATTTTTTGCCGCTATTTTTTAGCAATCCGGCAAAAGGATGGGCTTTTGGGTGTAGCATAGGCCCATGGGGGCCGGTGTGCGGCGGCATAGCGCGCCAAAATCGGACGCGGCGGCCTGCGCAGCGGCCATGCGGCGGCAGGTGCCGTTCCCCTGCGCGAGCCGGGCCAGCGAGGTGGAAATTGGCAGGGTACACCCCTTGAGCAGAGGCAGCGCATCCCGCTGGGCGGCCAGCAGGTGCAGGTAGGGCGGCAGCGGAGGGATAGCCAGCAGGCCGGGGAGATCCGCCGCGTCTTCTGTGCTGAAGCCCAGCGCGGCGTCCATGCACAGGCGGCGCATACGGGCACGGGGATAGCGCACTGTGGTGAGCAGGTCGTAAAGCTGGCCTGCACTGGAGGCGGCGCGCACGGCGGAGGCCAGGCGGTGCTCCAGCCCCTCCGAGACGCCGCGCACCCGGGCAAAGGGAGCGTCTCCGGCGCACCGGCTGCGCAGCAGGGCCAGCAGCGCGGTGGAGGCCGCTGTGGGGCTGGTGTCCTGTCCGGCGGCTTCGGCGTCCCGGTAGAGCGCCAGTGCTCCGGCGGGCACATAGGGGGCCAGGGCCGCCGCGCCGCCTTTGGCCCAAAGCCGGCGCAGCGCACTGGCGCTGGCATAGCCGGCGGGGCCGGTGGAGGCGGGCGGGGCTTCGCCGTGGTTCGCGCCCATGCGGGGCAGGGCTACCGGCGTGAGAGGGGCTTCCAAATCCAGGATGGCCTTGCAGTACTCGACGGCAAGGTTGTTGTTGGGGCTGTCCAGCAGGGCTGCCAGGCCCTCGCCGGGGCACGCCGCTTCGGCGGCGGCCTGCCGCGCGGCGGCAAAGCTGCGGGCCGGGCCGTCCAGCTGGGCCCGCAGGGCGGCGCGGTATGCCTCCGAGCGCAGCACCTGCGCGGCGTGCAGCAGGCGGGCGGCATCCGGATCTTCCGCACCGAATACGAGCGTATCGCATCCGGCGGCAGCCAGCAGCCGCACCCCGGCGCGGGCAAAGGCTTCAGCCCCGGCGCAGGCGCAGGGCGCGGGCAGCGCAAAGATAAGGTCTGCCCCGTACTCCAGCGCAGCGCGGGCCCGCACAGGCTCCGGCAGCAGGGGCAGCGCGCCCCGCTGGGTGAGGCCGCAGCTCATGGCCACGGCCACGCGCTGCGCGCCCAGCTTGCGGGCCTGCGCGAGCTGCCACGCATGACCGCGGTGAAACGGATCGTATTCTGCAATGATGCCTGCAAAGGTCATAGTAAACGCTCCTTTGGGGATGTTGTACACAAGTTTTTGCACTTTTCGCCGAAATTTGCTTGAAAAGCGGCCTCCCCTATTATATAATAAGTTTAGGAATCTGTAAATTTCCACGCGAGGCCAATCCGGCGCTTTGTGGAAAAAAATAATACAGGAGGAAACGGAGAATATGAAAATTCTGGTTATCAACTGCGGCTCTTCTTCCCTGAAGTATCAGCTGATCGATATGGAAGGCGAAAAGGTGCTGTGCAAGGGTCTGTGCGAGCGCATCGGCATGGAGAGCAGCATGATCACCCATGAGGCCAACGGCAAAAAGGCGACGACCCCCGCAATTTTCCCCACTCACACGGAGGCGTTTGCCGAGGTTGTCAAGAAGATGACCACCGGCGAGGGCAAGGTGATCGAGAACGTGAACGAGATCGGCGCCATCGGCCACCGCGTGGTGCATGGCGGCGAGAAATTCCAGGCCAGCTGCCGGATCACCGACGAAGTCATCGCTACCATCCGCGAGCTGAGCCCGCTGGCCCCGCTGCACAACCCCGCCGGCATCCTGGGCATCGAGGCAGCCCGCAAGGTGTTTGGTATGGATGTGCCGCAGGTGGCCGTGTTTGACACCGCGTTCCACAGCACCATGCCCCCCAAGGCGTACATGTATGCGATCCCCTACGAATACTATGAGAAGTACGGCGTGCGCCGCTACGGCTTCCACGGCACCAGCCACAAGTACGTCAGCTACAAGGCGGCCGAGTACCTGGAGGAGCCCATCACCCGCCTGAAGATCATCACCTGCCACCTGGGCAACGGCTCCTCCATTGCAGCCGTCGATCAGGGCCGCGTGGTGGATACCTCCATGGGCATGACCCCGCTGGCCGGCCTGATGATGGGCACCCGCTGCGGC
>CAZYAX010000134.1:0-5110 GCA_964646195.1 uncultured Faecalibacterium sp.
GTCTTCCTGATGGACGAGCCTCTGTCCAACCTGGATGCTAAGCTCCGTACCAGCATGCGCACCGAGATCATCAAGCTGCACAAGAAGCTGGCTACCACCTTCATCTATGTTACCCACGACCAGACCGAGGCTATGACCATGGGCGACCGCATCGTGGTTATGAAGGACGGCATTATTCAGCAGGTCGATACCCCGCAGAACCTGTACGACTATCCCTGCAACCTGTTCGTCGCAGGCTTCATCGGCAGCCCCCAGATGAACTTCATCGACGGCACCCTGACCAAGAAGGGCGACCTGTACGGCATCGATCTGGGCGGCGACGTGATCCCTCTGCCCAAGGAGAAGACCGCGGACGGCAAGCTGGACGCTTACGTTGGCAAGAAGGTCAAGATGGGCATCCGTCCTGAGGACATCGACGATGAGCCCGAGTTTATGGCAAAGCACACCGACTGCCAGCTGGATGCGCAGGTCGATGTTTCCGAAATGATGGGCGCCGAGATCTACCTGTACCTGCAGTACAAGGGCAACAAGATGACCGCTCGTGTGGCTCCCACCTCCAAGGCACGCCATGGCGACACCGTCCGCGTTGCATTCGATCCGCACAAGGTGCATGTCTTCGATCCTGAGACCGAGCAGACTGTCCTGAACTAATTTAGAACGAATTTAATAGAGCGCTAGGAAGCCGCCGGTGGAGTGATCCGCCGGCGGCTTTTGGTGTGGAAAACAGAGGCTTCGAATAAAACGGCGGCGAAAGCCCGGGCACGCGCCCGGCGATCCCGCGGAGCCGCACGTCCTGCTGGAGGATGGCAGTTTCCTCTACACCGGCCCCGGACGGCACAGCGGCATGGTGCTCCATCCCTACCGCTGGGACGAAATAGAGGACCTCCTGCGTGGGCAGGAGATCCTCTACCGGGCGGTGAATGAAAAAGGGGAGCAGGTGGCCGCCTTCCAAAAGCGGCCATAAACCCGCTCAGTGCCAGAGGCCGGCGTCCCGGTCGGCCAGCGCGCAGCGCGCGGTTTTTACGAGGTATTCCATGGCCTCCACCGGGTAGGCCCCGGCGGCGGTCTCGCCGGTGAGCATCACGCTGGCAGCGCCGTCCTGCACGGCGTTGTATACGTCGCTCACCTCGGCGCGGGTGGGCACGGCGCGGGTGTGCATGCTGTCCAGCATCTGGGTCACGACCATAAAGCGGGTGCCTGCTGCCCGGCAGGCTGCGGCCAGCCGCTTTTGGCAGCCGGGCAGCTCCCATAGTGGCATGGCGTTGCCCAGGTCGCCCCGCGCGATCACCACCTCGTCCACATCGTGGACGAAATCCGGCAGGGCCCGCACGCCGGCAAGGTTTTCGATCTTGGCAAAGATTTGGATGCGGGCCGCGCCGCATTCGGCCAGCGCCCGCTTGAGGCACAGGATGTCCTCCCGGCCGCGCACAAAGGGCAGCATCACGCCGGTAACGCCGTATGCGGCGGCAATTTGCAGGTTCTCCCGGTCCTCGGCGGTGAGCGTGGGCGCGTCTACCCGCAGGCGCGGCG
The DNA here is from genome assembly GCA_964646195.1 of uncultured Faecalibacterium sp. Lineage (GTDB taxonomy): Bacteria > Bacillota > Clostridia > Oscillospirales > Ruminococcaceae > Faecalibacterium. The sequence goes on from CAZYAX010000134.1 coordinate 1,531, forward strand.
CGGCGATGCTCTTGCGGCTTTGCAGCGTGCCGCCCCGCTCCACGCGGCAGACCAGCGTTTCGCCGTCCGTAGCGCACACACGCACCAACAGCCGCCCGTCGTCCAGCAGCAGCGGCTGGCCAATGCCGGCCGCCTGCACCAGCGTTTGCGGGCAGGGGATGCCGCCCTTGCCCAGGCGCACCGTTTGGCCTGCGGCCAGCGCAAGCGGCTGCGCCAGGGCGCCCACCCGCAGCTCGGGGCCTTGCAGGTCGAGGAGCAGCTGCGGGATGCCCGCCTCTCGGATCAGAGCCAGCCAGTCCGCATGGGCCGCCAAAGGCCCGTGGGAAAGGTTCATGCGGATGCCGGTCATGCCGGCGCGTACCATCCCGGCCAGAGTGTCCGCCGCCGCACAGGCGGGGCCGATGGTCCCGTAAAAATCCATGTTGTTCGCCTCGTTCGATTTTGCTTTGCTGTTCTGGCCTCCATGATAGCAGCCCTTTTCGCCCGAGTCAAGACGTGGCAGGCCGTTGCGGCGGGGCCTTCGACGTATTGCACAATAAATCTTTGTAATTTTTGGAACATCTAAAGAAGCTTTTTGATTGCAAACGTTCTTTTTTTCGTTTATCATAGTATTATGACAATTGAGGCCCCTTATCATGGCCCCAACTGCGAAATCAGAACGGCCGGCGGGCAAGCCTGGCGGCTGCAAAAACACTCTAGGAGGATTTTTAACCATGGGATTTTTCAGTAATTTGTTTAAGAAGAAAACTGAGCCGGAACCGGCACCCGCCCCGGCAGCGCCTGTCAAGGCCGAGGGCCCGCAGATTCTGGGCGCACCGCTGGAAGGCGAAGTCCGCATCCTCTCCGAGATCGAGGACCCCGTTTTCAGCAGCGAGGCTCTGGGCAAGGGCTGCGCGATCGAGCCCAGTAAGGGCGAGGTCGTTGCTCCGATTGACGGCACCATTGAGCAGGTGGCTGAGACCAAGCACGCGGTCGGCATGATGGGCGACAATGGCGTTGAGATCCTGATCCACGTGGGTATGGATACCGTTGAGCTGAACGGCAAGGGCTATGAGCCGCAGGTCAAGGTGGGCGATAAGGTCAAGAAGGGCCAGCTGCTGCTGAAGTTCGATATGGCCGCCATCTCTGCCGCAGGCTACAAGCTGACCACCCCGATGGTCATCACCAACACCGACGACTATGCTTCGGTTGAGGCGATCGCCACCGGTACCGTCAAACAGGGCGACGATGTGGTTCGCGTTCAGTAATTTCACGACCGGCAGCCGCGGGGCGTAATGTCCCGCGGTATTTTTTTGCTTTTTGCGCAGAGACGCTGCTTTTGAAAAAAGTCTGTTTTTTTGGGCTTTTTTTCGATTTTTTGCTTGACAAGGTGGGCTAAGCTGAGTATAATAACAATCGTTCCGGCGCTCAGCCCCCTTGGCTGAAAGCCAAACAGAGAGGCGTATGGCCCGGTAGCTCAGTTGGTTAGAGCACTAGCCTGTCACGCTAGGGGTCGTCGGTTCGAGCCCGATCCGGGTCGCCATTTGCTGCTATAGCTCAGTTGGTAGAGCGCATCCTTGGTAAGGATGAGGTCTCCAGTTCGAATCTGGATAGCAGCTCCACAGCAGAATCCTCGAGAACTTTTGTTTTCGGGGATTTTTAATTTTCAGCTCATATCCTTTTTCCCGGGTTATGCTATACTGGAGCAATTCTGCCGGCTATAGCCGCTGCTGCTTCTGCGATACGGTAGAAACGCTGCCAGAGAACCCACTGTTTTTCGTGGTTTTTTTCGATTTCATGGTTTTACCGTCTTCCAAACCGGAAACTTTTGCGGTATTATTATTTTGAAATATTTTCTGCTTTTTGATTTGCTGCTTTGATGCTCTGGCGAACCAACAGTGAGGTGTCTATGACAAACCATTCCCCTGAGCGGCACACCATCCAAGTGATCGCCCATATCCACACCGATTTCCCCACCAAATTCGGCATCCCCCGGCAGAGCGGCCTGGTGGACAGCCTGCGCGCGCAGGTGGTGTTTGAGCCCGAGTTCCGCAGCGTGGACGCCGTGCGCGGGCTGGAGGGCTACTCGCACATCTGGCTGCTGTGGCAGTTTTCGGGCGCGGTGCGGGAACGCTGGTCGCCCACGGTGCGGCCGCCGCGTCTGGGCGGCAACACGCGGGTGGGCGTGTTTGCCACGCGCTCGCCCTTCCGGCCTAACCCCATTGGCCTGTCGTCGGTGCGGCTGGAGCGAGTGGAGCTGGACGCGGCGTGCGGCCCGGTGCTGCATGTGCGCGGGGCCGACCTGATGGACGGCACGCCCATCTACGACATCAAGCCCTACCTGCCTTATGCGGACTGCCACCCTGATGCGGCGGCCGGCTTTGCCGGCGCGGTGGAACGGTACCGCCTGAAGGTGGTGTTCCCGGAAGTGTGGAGGGCGATGGTGCCGCCGGAGCATCTGGAGGCCCTGTGCGGCATTTTGGCAGAGGACCCGCGCCCTTCGTATCAAAAAGACCCGGCCCGCGTGTACGGGCTGGATTTTGCCGGGCTGGAGGTGCGGTTCCGTGTGGAAAACGGTGTGCTGACCGTGTGCGAGGTGGCCGCTGCCGGGTGCGGCGGGAAAGGGTGAACGGCGATGGAACTGCGAAATATCAACACGTTTCTGCATGTGGCGGAGCTGCGCAGCTTTTCCCGCGCGGCGGAGCAGCTGGGGTATTCCCAGTCGGCGGTATCCGCACAGATCCAGCAGCTGGAAAGTGAGCTGGGGGTGCCGCTGTTTGACCGCATCAATAAAACGGTGCGCCTGACCAACGCCGGGGAGGAGTTTTCCTGCTATGCCCGGCAGCTTGTGCGCACCGCCCAGGAGGCTCGCTGTGCCCTGCAAAAGGAGCCGCAGGCCCACGGCGTGCTGCGCGTGGGTCTGGCAGATTCGCTTTGCAGCGCATTTTTGCCGGCCCTGCTGGACCAATACCACAGGCGCTGCCCCCGGGTGGAGCTGGTACTGCACACCTGCACCACACTGGAAATGCTGAGCTTGCTGGACCACAACGAGATTGACCTGGGCTATACGCTGGACCTGCCTCTGACCCAGACCAGCCTGCTGCACGCGCTGGATACGCCGGAGCCGGTGTGCTTTGTTGCGCCGGCGGCCCACCCGCTGGCGGCACAGGCGCGTGTGACCCTGGAGGAGCTGACCGGGCAGGAGTTTTTGCTCACCGAGCATGGCATGAGCTATCGGGATGTGCTGGAGCAATTCCTGGCGGCGCGGCAGCTTTCGGTGCGGCCGTACCTGGAGCTGGGCAGCGTGGAAATGCTCTGCCTGCTGGTAGAGCGGGGCATGGGGCTTTCCTTTGTGCCAGAGTGCGTGGTGCGGCCCCATCTCGCCGCGGGCAAGCTGGCCCGGCTGAACGTGCCGGACTGCCACATCGAGGTGTGGCGGCAGCTGTTTTATCACAAGGATAAATGGGTCACCCCACAGATGCAGGCGTTTATTGCGCTGGTAAAGGAGATGGAGGAGTGACCTGCGGCATTCCTGCATTGGCTGTGGGATTTGCATGTTTGGCCCTTGCAATCGGCAGGAATTTATAGTATAATACCAGCG
>CAZYAX010000135.1:0-5097 GCA_964646195.1 uncultured Faecalibacterium sp.
AAGCGGCGGCCATCGCCCTCTGTGTCGTCTACAAAGACATCAGGCTTGGAGATCAGGTTGACCACGTCGAACCGGAAGCCCTTGATCCCCTTGCCCTTCCAGAAGCGCAGGACGTTTTTCAGCTCTTCGCGCACGGCGGGGTTCTCCCAGTTCAGGTCGGCCTGGCTCACGTCGAACAGATGCAGGTACCACTTGCCCAGCGCGGGCAGGTACTCCCACGCCGGGCCGCCGAACTTGGACTGCCAGTTGGTGGGCGCCCGGTCCGGCGTGCCGTCGCGGAAGATGTAATAGTCCTGATACACGGGGTCGCCCGCAAGGGCCTTCTGGAACCAGGCGTGCCGGATGGAGGTGTGGTTAAACACCATATCCAGCATCAGGCCCATACCGCGGGCATCCGCCTGCACGACCAGTTCCTCCAGGTCGGCCATGGTGCCGAAACGGGGGTCGATGGCCGTATAATCGGCCACGTCGTAACCGTTGTCGTTCTGCGGGCTGACAAAGAAGGGGGTCAGCCAGAGGTAGTCCACGCCCAAATCGGCCAGATAATCCAGCTTGGCGGTCACGCCGCGCAGATCGCCCAGGCCGTCGCCGTCCGAGTCATAAAAGGATTTAGGATAAATCTGGTAAACCACCTTGTCCCGGAATTCGTTCATAGTGCGTTGGCTCCTTTTCCGCTTTACTGGATGTTTTTCTTTTTACCGGCCACCACCGTGAGCACAAAGGGCACCACCACGGCGATGAGCATACACAGCGCGAAGGTGAGCATGGAAGTGGGCTGGATGGACAGGATGCCCGGCAGGCCGCCTACGCCGATGGCGTTCGCGGTGGTGCTGGTGGCCACGCACAGCACCGCCGAGATGGCGGAGCCGATCATGCCGCAGAAGAAGGGGAAGTTATACTTCATGTTGACGCCGAACATGGCCGGCTCGGTGACGCCTAAGTAGCAGGAAATGCAGGCGGGGATGTTCACCTCCTGCGCGCCGTCATTCTTGCGCTGGAGGTAGATCATGCCGAGAACCGCCGAGCCCTGCGCAATGTTGGACAGCGCGATCATGGGCCACAGCATGGTGCCGCCAAAGTCGGCGATGAGCTGGAGGTCGATGGCGTTGGACATATGGTGCAGGCCCGTGATGACCAGCGGCGCGTAGATAAAGCCGAAGACGGCTGCAAACAGGATGCGGGCTGGGCCGGTGATGCCCGCGTAGACCACGGACGAGATCGCCGAACCGATCTTCCAGCCGATGGGACCGATGACGGCATGGGCCAGGATCACCGAAAGCACCAGGCTGCAGAAGGGCACCACGATCATCGAAATCACCGCTGGGCAGATCTTGCGGAAGAAGCGCTCGAGGTACACCAGCACGAATGCTGCCATGACCGCCGGGATGACCTGCCCTTGGTAGCCGATCATCTGGATCTGGAATATGCCGAAATCCCACGCAGGGATCTGCTCGGCGCCCGCCACGGCGTAGGCGCTGAGCAGTTGGCCGGATACCAGCGTCAGGCCCAGGATGATGCCCAGGATCTGGGTGGTACCCATCTTTTTGGTCACCGACCAGCAGATGCCCACCGGCAGCATGTGGAACACAGCCTCGCCGATCAGCCAGAGGAAGCTGTCCACGCCGGCCCAGAACTGGTTGATATCGCACAGGGTCTTGGTGCCCTCCTCAAACAGATACAGGCTGTCGATGCAGTTGCGGAAACCCAGGATCAAACCGCCCGTGATGATGGCCGGGATGAGCGGTGCGAAAATTTCGGCCAGCGCGCTCATGACCCGCTGCATGGAGTTCTGGTTCTGCTTGGCAGCCTTCTTGACCGCGTCCTTGGAGACGCCCTCCATACCGGACACCGCGATGAAATCGTTGTAGAACTCCGAAACCGTGTTGCCGATGATGACCTGGAACTGCCCGGCCTGCGTAAAGGTGCCCTTGACTACCTTCATTTTTTCGATGCCGGGCACATCTGCCTTGGCGGGGTCGTTCAGCACAAAACGCATCCGTGTGACGCAGTGCGAAACCGCCGCGATGTTGCCTTTGCCGCCCACCAGTGCGAGCAGCTGCGTAGCATCCTGTTGATATTTACCCATGATCGTTACCTCCTGTTAATTGAGCTTGACTTGTTTAAACAAGATTCTGCGCTTTTATTTTTACCACACTTGTTCAAACAAGTCAAGCCTTTTTTGCCGTTTTTTTTGATTTTTTTCTTGATTCGGCAACCAGCACAAAAACAGCGGTTGCTTTTTGTGCTGTTTCACGGTATACTGGTATTGTTTAAACAAGAACCCGGCTCCCGGGCGTTGGTTTACAGAATTTTGCGCGCCGCCCCGGGAGGCGGAGCGAAGACGCTTCCGCCCAGGCGGTACAGTAGGTGCAAAAGTTCCCCAAACAGGAGGGCAGGTATGCCAAAATCGAAATTTGAATTTATTTACCGGGATCTGAAAAGCAAGGTGGAGCAGGGCAGCTACCCCTACCAGGAGCTGCTGCCCTCCGAGAATACCCTGGTGGTGCAGTACGGCTGCTCGCGCAACACGGTGCGGCGGGCGCTGGCGAATCTGGCCGCCGAGGGCTATGTGCAGCCCATCCACGGCAAAGGAGTGCGAGTGATCTACCAGCCCGCCGTCCGGGCCACGTTCACGGTGGGGGGCATCGAGTCCTTCCAGGAGACGGCCCGCCGCAACCGGCTTCGCTCCGTGACCAAAGTGGTGCATTTTTCCGAAATCACCGCCGGGCCGCGGCTGGCCGCCGAGAGCGGCTTTGCCGAGGGCAGCGTGCTGTACCATGTGGAGCGGGTGCGCGAGCTGGACGGAAAGGCTCTCATCCTGGATATCAACTATTTTTTAAAGGACCTCGTGCCCGGCCTCACCGCCGAGATCGCGGCGCGCTCTATCTACGAATATCTGGAACACACGCTGGGCATCCAGATCGCCACCAGCAAGCGCCGCATCACGGTAGAGCATGCCACCGAGGCCGACCGCCGCTATCTCGACCTGAACGGCTTCGACTGCCTGGCCGTCGTCACCAGCCAGACCTTTAACGCGGACGGCGTGCAGTTCGAGTACACCCGCTCGCACCACCAGCCGGACTATTTCAGCTTTCAGGACACCGCGATCCGGAAAAAAGTATAAACACCGGCTGCGCCTGCAATTTTTTGCCGCTCTGGATCGTAGGATAGAGAGAAGGGCCATCACCGGCCCCGCCCTCTCTCCTTTTCTGTTTCGGGAGGCATCGTTTTATGAAGTATACCACAAAAGCCCGTTTTGCCGCGCTGGGCCTCGCGGCCGCTTTGCTGCTGGCTGGCTGCGCCCGTGCGCCGTCCGTTTCCTCCTCAACAGTCTCTTCACTCCCGCCTCTGCCGTCCGCCACCGCCGGCAGCGACGCCTCCACCGCACCCGCAAGCTCCGCCCCGACGCAGGAGCCGGTCGCGCGTCCGGACACGATCGACCTGCCGCTCAACCTGGAGGGCATGGAGGAGACGGTTCCCGCCACGCTGTTCTCCGGCGAGGGCTACTCGCTCTACCTGCCGGACGGCGAGTGGCTCCACACCGAACAGGCCAACCGGACCCTGGGCACGCCCGATGTATTTACCGCCGCTCTCAACGATGCCGTCACGCTGCACATCCTGCCCTCCTACGGCTGGACGCCCGGCGAGGCCTACGACGCCCTGCTGGCCGAGGGCTACCTGCAATCGGACGACAACGACCACATGTTCTACCAAAGCGAAGACGGCGTCGTGACCTGCCAGTATGTGACCGAGGCCGGCGATGTGGTGTGGTATGTCTTTTGGAGCTACCCCGACACGCCGGAATATCTGGAGGGCTGGGGCAGCCGCCTGCCGCAGATCGTTGCTACCTTTTCGGCGCAGTGAGCGCAAAACGCGGCAAGGGGGACGGTAGAACGGCAGCCTGGTATGGCTAAAGCCGGGAGGCGCTGCGAGTAAAGCGAAAATGATCGTGTAGGCAGGGCTTTTTGTGGGAAACGCAAAACACGGATAAAACAAAAAAGGCCATGCGGCCGGGAGCGCTGTGCTCCCAAAGCCGTATGGCCTTGTGTTTACTTTATATGTTGTATCCTATCTTTTATGCGTTGCGTTTTTTCGCTGCTCCCGCCCTTACAGCAGCGCCTCGATCTCCTCGCGGGTAGGCATCACGCGCAGCGCGCCCTTGCGGGTGGTGATGATGGCCGCCGCCGCGTTGGCAAAGCGCAGCATCTCAGCCAGTTCGGCGTTGGTGTACGGGTGCCAGCCCTTTTCCAGCACATAGCGCAGCACGCCGCCAAAAAAGGTGTCGCCCGCGCCGGTGGTCTCCACGGTGTCCGCCATCAGGCGGGCGGGCTGCCCGGCATAGGCCTCGCCGCAGTAGGCGCGGCTGCCGTCTTTGCCCATAGAGAGCAAAATGAGCCGGATGTTGGAGAAGTTGCGGCGCAGCCAGGCCACGCCGGCGTCAAAATCCTCGCGCTCGGTCAGCCATTGAATCTCGTTGTCCGAGATTTTGAGGATCTGGCAGTGCGCGAGGCCGTAGAGGATCTGCTCCCGCGCCTCGCCCGGCGTGTTCCACAACGGCTCGCGCAGGTTGGGGTCGAAGGAGATCAGCTTGCCGCAGCGCTCCGCCACCTTGATGGCGTGCCTGGTGGCTGCACGGCACGCCTCGTCCGTCATGGAGAGGGAGCCGAAGTGGAAGATCCTTGCGTTTTCGATCAGCGTTTCGTCCACCTCGTCCATGCGCAGGTTCATGTCCGCTCCGGGCTTGCGGTAGAACGAAAAATCCCGGTCACCGTTTGGCAGCTTATGTACCACAGCCAGCGTGGTATGCACCTCTTTATCCCGGCGCAGGCCACAGGTGTCGATGCCTACCTCCTTGAGCGCCGCCTCCAGTTGGTCGCCAAAGCCGTCCTGCCCCACCTTGCCGATAAAGGCCGTGGGATGGCCCAGCTTTGCCAGCAGCGCCAGCACGTTGCAGGGCGCGCCGCCGGGGTTCGCCTCCAGCAGCGGGTTGCCCTGCGCGCTCATCCCGGACTCGGTAAAATCGATCAGCAGCTCACCCAGAGCCACAACGTCGTATTGTTTCATATCGCACCCCTCATTTTCTCAAAAAAGTGTAGC
>CAZYAX010000136.1:0-5092 GCA_964646195.1 uncultured Faecalibacterium sp.
TTATCCGCAAAGGCCACATAGCTGCGGCTGCCCTTGTGCTGCTCGGCCCAGTCCAGCAGCGTCAGCTCAAACTGGGCCATGCGGGCGGCCAGGTCCGGGTAGTAGCGGCCCTCGCCCATCTCGGCGGCCATATCGGCACACACGTCCGGGATGCGGGGATCGTTGGCATGCGCCTTGTAGGCCACCAGCAGGTCCAATTCACTGTTTTCCTCGACCTCCACGCCCAGCTCATACAGCCCCTTGATGGGCGCGTTGCAGGCGAAAAAGTCCTGCGGGCGCGGACCGAAGGTGATGATCTTCAGGTTCTTTACACCGATGATCGCCCGTGCGATGGGCACGAACTCCGCCATCTTGTCCGCCAGCTCGGCGGCGGTGCCCACCGGGTACGCGGGGATATAGCCCTTGAGGTGGCGCATGCCCAGATTGTACGAGCAGTTGAGCATGCCGCAGTAGGCATCGCCGCGGCCGTTGATCATATCGCCGTCGCCCTCGGCGGCCGCCACGAACATGCAGGGGCCGTCAAAGTATTTCGCGAGCAGCGTCTCGGGTGTCTCGGGGCCAAAGTTGCCGAGGAACACCGTCAGCGCATTGCAGCCTGCGGCTTTTACCTCGGCAACGGCGGCCAGCATGTCCTGCTCATTTTCCACCGTGACGCTGCACTCGTAGATAGGCAGGCCCTTTTCGGCACAGGCCGCCGCGATGTTCCTGCGCCGCCGGGTGGACAGCGCAATGGGAAAGCAGTCGCGGCTCACCGCGACGAGGCCCAGCTTGACCTCAGGGATGTTGGATGATTTCATAACTCAGTCCTCCGTAATGTCGATATTTTTTCCGGTCAGGCCCACATAGGCCCCGGCTTTTGCCTCGCCGCTTTCAGGGTGAGCCAGCAGCCACTTGTTACAGGCCCACAAAAGATCGTCGTCCCCGCCCTGTGCGTGCAGGGCAGGCTTTTCCGTATTGGTTCCCTTAGGCAGCGCGACCAGAACGCGGAACCCCTTGGCCGCGTCCACATGGCAGGGCGCATAGTGCAGTGTGGTAGCGTATACCTCCACAAGTGCGCCCTCCGGCACATGGAAAGCTTTGACCTTGGCGGTGTCCAGCCTGCCGCCCTCGATGTCCTCCATCCGGGCCAGCAGCAGAATAAAGTCCTCCGTGCCCAGGTTAAACTCACTGTCCCGGTGATACTCGAGACAATTCAATTTTGTGTTGTGGCCATTGCACCAGCCCAGCTGAGCGGGCATACCACCGAACAGATGATCCTGCACGGCTTTGGCAGATGGCAGCGCCTGCAAAACCGGTTCCTCTGGCACATAGCCGGTACCCTCAGGCAGCGGCGTGTTTTCCAGTGCAGCGAGGATCTCGCCGCAGGCGTCCTCCATGCCCGCCACCACCCGGCCATACGGCTTAAATTCCGGGTCGTAAACCGAATAAATTCTCATCTTTTTATCCTCATTTCAGTGCCGCAAACAGCTGCCTGCAAGCGGGGTAGATCTGGCGGAACTTCTGGTACTTTTCCTCATACTTCGCGGTCAGCGCGGGGTCAGGCTGCACGGTCTCGCGCACCGTGACCAGCGCGTTTGCCGCAGCCTGCACGCTGGGGTACTGCCCGCAGGCCACCATGGCCAGCAGCGCGCCGCCGTAGCCGGGGCCCTGCTCGGTGACCAGCAGATCCAGCGGGATGCCCAGCACGTTGGCCAAAATCGTGCGCCAGAGCGGGCTCTTGGAGCCGCCGCCGCACAAATTCGAGCGCGGGATCTCCACGCCGATGCTGCGCGCCACCTCCACCGAATCCCGGATTGCAAAGGCCACGCCCTCCAGCACGGCCTGGGTCAGATCGGCGCGAGTGGAGTCCATCGAGAGGCCGATAAACGTGCCGCGCGCGCTGGTGTCGTTGATGGGGCTGCGCTCGCCCATGAGGTAGGGCAAAAAGTAGACGTGGTTTTCGCCCAGCTTCTCCGGCGTGATGGGGGCCTGCTCGGCCGGATAATCCGCCTCGCCCACCTTTAAGATCTCATCCATCCACCACTTGTTGCAGCTGGCGGCCGAGAGCATACAGCCCATGAGGTGCCAGCCGCCGTCCGCGTGGGCAAAGGCGTGCAGGCCGTTGGACGGATCTACGCCAAATTTTTCGCTGCTGATGAACACCGTACCACTGGTGCCCAGCGAGATATTGCACCGCCCCTCGCCCACGGTGCCGGTGCCCACGGCTGCGGCGGCGTTGTCGCCCGCGCCCGCGCACACCACCACGCCGGCGGGCAGGCCCAGCGCGGCGGCCGCCTCCGGCTGGAGCGTGCCCACGGGCTGCCAGCTCTCGTAGAGGGCGGGCAGCTGGGCCTCGCGCACGCCGCACAGCGCGCACATCTCCGGTGACCAGCGCTTGTGCTCCACATCCAGCAGCAGCGTGCCCGATGCGTCCGAGTAGTCGGTGGCGTGTACGCCGGTGAGCCGGTAGACGAGGTAGTCCTTGGGCAGGCAGATCTTTGCGATGCGCGCAAACAGCGCAGGCTCGTTTTCCCGCATCCACAGCAACTTGGGGGCCGTAAAGCCTGCGAACGCAATATTGGCCGTATACCGGCTGAGCTGCGCACGGCCCACAGTCTCGTTGAGCCAGTCGGCCTGCGTTTGGGTGCGGCCGTCGTTCCAGAGGATGGCGGGGCGCAAAACACGATCGTTTTCGTCCAGCGCCACAAGGCCGTGCATCTGGCCGCCGGCGCCAATGCCCCGCACCTGTGCGGCGTCAAAGCCGGCCAAAAGCTGGGGTATTCCCGCGCAGACGGCACTCCACCAATCCGCGGGGTCCTGCTCGCTCCAGCCCGGGTGGGGGAAGCGCAGCGGGTACTCCCGGCTGACCGTGTTGCACACCCGGCCCGCGCCGTCCACCAGCAGCAGCTTGACCGCTGAGGTGCCGAGGTCGATGCCGATATAGTAGGCCATACTCATTCTCCTTTCACAAGGGCGTGGGCCACGGCAGCGATGTTTTCCGCGCACAGGCCGAACTGCTCCAGTACCTCCCACGCGGGGCCGGAGTGTCCGAACACGTCCTGCACACCCACGCGGCGCAGCGGGGTGGGGCATTTTTCGCCCAGCAGCGCGGCCACGGCCTCGCCCAGGCCGCCGATCACCGAGTGCTCCTCGCAGGTGACGACGCGGCCGCATTCCTGCGCGGCCCGGAGCACCAGTGCCTCGTCCAGTGGCTTGACGCTGCACAGGTTGATCACCCGCGCGCCGATGCCCTCGGCAGCCAGCATTCCGGCGGCCTTGCGTGCCTCGTTGACCATCAAGCCGGTGGCGATGAGCGCCACGTCGTTGCCCGCGGTGAGCTGCTCGCCCTTGCCGATCTCGAACCGGAAGGCGGCCTCGTCATGGAACACCGGCAGTGCCAGCCGCCCGAACCGCAGGTACACCGGGCCTTCGTGCTCGTAGGCGGCGCGCACGGCGGCCCGCGCCTCCACATCGTCGGATGGGCACAGCACCACCATGCCGGGGATGGAGCGCATGAGCGCAAAATCCTCGCAGCACTGGTGGCTCGCGCCGTCCTCGCCCACCGAGATGCCGCCGTGGGTCGCACCGATCTTTACATTCAGATGCGGGTAGCCGATGGAGTTGCGCACCTGCTCAAAGGCGCGGCCCGCTGCGAACATCGCAAAGGTGGAGGCAAAGGGCACAAGGCCCATCGCAGCCATGCCGGCGGCGGCCGCCATCATGTTGCACTCGGCAATGCCGCAGTCAAAGTGCCGCTCGGGAAACGCTTTTTTGAATACGCCTGTCTTGGTGGCGGCGGCGAGATCCGCGTCCAGCACCACGAGATCCGGGTGCTCGCGGCCCAGCTCCACCAGCGCCGCGCCGTAACTGTCGCGCGTGGCGATCTTTTTCATCTCAGCCATTGTCCTGTCCCTCCTGTCCGGGCATGTGGCCGCTCTGTTTTTCCTGTTCCGGCGCACCGGCGGCATTTCCTTCCTCCCGCTCCGGTGCGTCATGGACGGTGTTCAGCTCCTCCGCTGCCAACGCGGCATAGGCAGCGTTGAGCTCGTCCATTGCCGCTTCATATTCCGCGTCGTTGGGGGCCTTGCCGTGCCAGCCGACGCTGTTTTCCATGTAGCTGACGCCCTTGCCCTTGGTGGTGGCCATTAAAATGGCCGTAGGACGGCCCCGTTCGGCGTGGAAGGAGGCGAACGCCTGCTCCATCTGCCCAAAATCGTGGCCGTCGATGCACGTCACGTTAAAACCAAAATCCCGCATTTTTGCATCTACGGGCGCGGTATTCATCACCTCGCGGGTGGGGCCGTCGATCTGCAGGCCGTTCAGGTCTATGATCACACAAAGGTTGTCCAATCGATAGTGGGCGGCGAACATAAATGCCTCCCACACCTCGCCCTCCTCGATCTCGCCGTCGCCCAGCAGCGCGTAAACGCGCAGCCCGGTCTTGCCCAGATACTTGGCCGCCTTGGCCATACCGGCCGCCGCCGAGACGCCCTGCCCCAGGCTGCCGGTGGACATATCCACGCCGGGCACGAGTTTCATGTTGGGGTGGCCCTGCAAATAGCTGCCGGTGTGGCGCAGCGTTGGCAGATCCTCCACAGGGAAAAAGCCCCGGTTCGCCAGCGCGGCGTACAGCCCCGGCGCAGTGTGCCCCTTGCTGAGCACAAAGCGGTCGCGATCCTCCCATTTGGGGTTTTGGGGATCCACCCGCAGCTCTTTGTTGTAGAGGTAGGCGAACATATCTGCGGCCGAGAGGCTGCCGCCCGGGTGGCCCGCCTTGGCCCCGTGGGTGGCCTCGATCACGCCCATGCGCACCTTGCAGGCCGCCTTGCGCAGGGCCAGGTTTTCTTGCTTGGTCATAGAGTCTCCTTTCTCTTATCGAGTTTGGGAAGCTCTGAATAAATCTGGTATGCAGATTGCCGAGCGAGCCGTGCCGATGACGAAGAGAAAAGCGCAGTTGCTGCTGTGTGTATCAACGAGCATTTTCTCAAAGCCAGCGGTGCGGCGCAGCCGGCAAGATGCGTGCCAAGCCCGAAGGGTGTGATTTGTTCAGAGGTTCCATTGCTTGAGCTTGCGCGCCGGGTTCACAGGCAGGCCGGCCCGTTCAAGACGATCC
>CAZYAX010000137.1:0-5088 GCA_964646195.1 uncultured Faecalibacterium sp.
CAGCCGGCAAGATGCGTGCCAAGCCCGAAGGGCGTGATTTGTTCAGAGCTTCCTTAGTTTCGGAACATTGCCCGCCTGGGGCATTCGGCTGCTGTGCGGCGTGCGGCGCTGCCTTTCTATGGAGCAGGGATGACAACCGGCACGCGGTGAGTTGAGCATGTGCCGCATATCCCTTTCGGCCCATGAATAGAATGTACTATGCTCATGGCTCATGGACAAGAAAGGAGTGTATAAAATGGAGCTAAAAGTGTTCCGCGACACGCTCTCGGCGGCGGGGAACTGCTGTACCGTCAAAGCGGAGATTCCCGTCGAGACCGAGATCCTGATATCCGACTATCTGCCGCAGGTGTTCAAGATCATCAAGTGCTTTGCGCGGCCGGTCATCCTGCAAAAGCAGCTGCAAACCGGCCGGCTCGTGCTGGAGGGATATGTGCGCTGCACGGTATTCTATCAGGGGGAGGACGGCGCGGGCCTATGCCAGACCGAACAAAAGCTGCCCTTTAATAAGACCCTGGAGCTGCCTGCGTTCGAGTTTTCGTCCTGGACGGCGTCGGTGGGCGGGGAGACCGAATATCTGAACTGCCGCGCCGTGAACCAGCGGCGCATCGAGGTGCGCGGAGCGTTTGGGCTGTGCGCGTCGGTGCACACCCAGCTCAAGACCGAGCTGATCACGGCGGTGGCGGACGGCGGCGTGGAGCAGCAGCAGCATACCATTGCCGGCGTGCGGTGCGCTGCCGTGCTGGATAAGCTCATCACTGCGGACGGGGACCTGGCCTTCGAGAAGCCGCCCGCCGCCATCCTGGATATCACCGGCACGGCGGCGCTGCGGGAGCTCAAACTGCTCAACGGCAAGGCAGTGGCCAAGGGCGAGATCCACGCCGTGTGCGCCTGGCGCGCCGAGGGGGAGGCAGAGCTGCGCAGTCAGATGGCGGCCGTGCCCTTCCACCAGATCGTGGATGTGGAGGGCCTCGCGGAGGACAGCCAGTGCCTTTGTGTGGTGGAACCGGTGGGCTTTACTGTGGCGCAGGGCGAGGAGGACGCGCCGGGCCGGCTCACCGTTACCGCTCTGCTGCATCTGCGCGCGTGGCGTGGGTATGAAATCAACTGCATCACGGATGCCTTTTCCACACAGTATGAAACGCAGAACACGGTGCAGGCCGTTGCGTCCGAGCGTCTGGCCTGTATGCTGGACGAAAAAGCCGCCGTGACGGCCACCGGCCCGCTGCCGGACGAAAACACAAAGCTGCTGGCCTGCTTCGCGGCGTTTGACGTTCCGCAGGTCACGGCGCGGGGTGAGATGCCTGCCCTCACGGCCCGCGGCGTGGTGACCGCCTTCGGGCAGAACAGCCTGGGAGAGATCGAGAGCTATGATAAATCCGTGGAGCTGGCGGTGCCGCTGCGGCTGGGCACGGAGGTGGACTGCGACGCGCTGTACCCGGAATGCTGGCTAAGCGCGGAGGACATTACATGCAGCTGCACAGGCGGCACGCTGGAAGCAACGGTCACGGTGCATGTGGAGGGGGCTGTGCTCCGGCAGGAGCGCATCGGCTGCGTGGCTGGCATTGAGCTGGGCGAGCCCCTCTCTCCGGCGGATCCGGACATCTCGCTGCGCATCTATTACGCGCAGGCGGGAGAGGAGATCTTCGCCATTGCCCGGCGGTTCCATGTTTCGCCGGGGGATATGGTGAGCGCCAACGGGCTGGACGGCGAAAGCGCCGTGCTGCCCGCTGCCCGCCGCCTGCTGGTGCCCGGCGCATGAACGAACGGAGCGAACGCGAGGAGGAACACGAGTTGGAAAATACAGAAATCTGCCGCGAGATCGGCCAGCGCACCGGCGGCGATATCTACATCGGGGTGGTCGGCCCGGTGCGCAGCGGCAAGAGCACCTTTATCAAGCGCTTTGTGGAGGAGCTTGTGCTGCCCAAGATCGAGAGCGTGCCGGCCCGCGCCCGCGCGCGGGATGAGCTGCCGCAATCGGCAGCGGGGCGTACCATTATGACCACCGAACCTAAATTTATCCCGGAGGCGGCGGTGCCGCTGCATCTGGAGGGCGGCGGCGAGTGCCGGGTGCGCCTGATCGACTGCGTGGGCTACATGGTGGACGGCGCGATGGGCCACGAGGAAAACGAGAAGCCCCGCATGGTGAAAAGCCCCTGGTTCGACGAGGAGATCCCCTTCGACCAGGCGGCGGAGACCGGTACCCGCAAGGTGATCCGGGAACACTCCACCATCGGCATCGTCGTCACCACCGACGGTTCCATCAGCGACATTGCCCGGGAAAACTACGCCAAAACCGAAAAACGGGTGATCGACGAGCTGGAGGCGCTGGGCAAGCCCTATGTGATCTTGCTCAACACGCTGGACCCGGCCTCTGCCGAGACAATGCGGCTGGCCGAGGGCATGGAGCGGGACTATGGCCGCACGGTGATCCCGGTGAGCTGCGTGGACCTGGACGCTGCCGCGCTGGGCGAAATTTTGCAAAAGGTGCTGTACGAATTCCCGGTGAAGGAGCTGGATTTTGCCATGCCCCGCTGGGTGACCATGCTGGACAGCGGCCATTGGCTGCAAAGCGCGGTGTACGAGGCGGCCATGGGCTTTGCCGAAGGGGTGACCCGCATGAAGGACATCCAGGCCGCACAGGGCGCGCAGGCGCTGCAATGCGACGCGGTGCAAAGCTCCTCGGTGGAGGGGATGGACCTGGCCGCCGGCAAGGTGAAGATCGCCGTGGAGCTCAAGCCGGAGATCTTCTATCAGGTACTGGGCGAGCAGACCGGGCTGGAAATCGGGGACGAGGCCGGGCTGATGCCCTGCATCATCGAGCTGGCCAGGGCCAAGCGGGAGTACGAGAAGATCCGCAGCGCGCTGGAGCAGGTGGAGGCCACGGGCTACGGCATCGTGATGCCCTCCATCGACGAACTGCACCTGGAGGAGCCGGAGATCATCCGGCAGGGCGGGCGCTACGGCGTGCGGCTGGAAGCGTGCGCACCTTCCATCCACATGATGAAGGCGACCATCCGCACCGAGCTGAACCCCATTGTGGGCACCGAAAAGCAGAGCGAGGACCTTGTGGCCAGCCTGCTGGGGGATTTTGAGGAGGACCCGGTGAAGATCTGGGAATCCAACATCTTCGGCAAGAGCCTGCATGAGCTGGTAAACGAGGGCCTGCAGAGCAAGCTGCTGCATATGCCGCAGGAGGCCCGCACCCGCTTGCAGGAAACACTGGAGCGCGTGATCAACGACGGCTGCACGGGACTGATCTGCATCATCCTGTAAAAATGCCGTGCCATTGCACAAAAACGGTGCCGCCGCCCGCAAATAAAGCTGCGGGCGGCGGCGCTCTGCATATAGGGAAAAATGACTTGTCAAATCCGGCCCGGCCGGGCGGCCGCGCCGCCCTCGAACCAGAAGGCACCCTGCTCCTCGGACATTTCCCGCGCCTGCGTAAATGCCAGGATAGTGCCCACCAGCCGCTCCATCGTGCTGCCGCGTTCCAGCTGCCGCAGGATGGCCGGGGCGGCCAGCAGCGCCAGCGCTACATCCAGCACGATCTGCGCGGCGGCAAAGGGCAGCACGGTCTTGGTCTCCCGGTGCGCAAGGCGGATCAGATAGGTTACGTTGGTTCAGGGAGCCTGTGGCAGCAAAATCTCGGTGCTGAACGCGCCGGCCTCGCTGTTGCGGGCGACGTAGCCGCCCATCCGCTTCACGATGGCATCGATGCGCGCCAGCCCGAAGCCGTGGCCCTCGCCCTTGCTGGTGAGGAAGCGCCCGCCGATTTTGGGCTTCTTTTTCCCGGCGGCCAGGTTGGTGAAGGAGATATAGAGCTGGGTGTTTTTCATATCCATATAGACGCGGATCATGCGGCCCTTTTCCGGCAGGCTCTGGCTGGCCTCGATGGCGTTGTCGAACAGGTTGCCCAGGATGACGCAGAGGTCTATCTCCGAGATATGCAGCGCCACCGGGATATGGGCGTCCGCCTCCACGGGGATGCCCTTGGAGTTGGCCAGCGAAATTTTGCTGTTCAGGATGGCATCGGCCATGGCGTTGCCGGTCTTGATCACGGTGTCCACCGTGTTGAGGTCGGTGTCCAGCTCGTCCAGGTAAGCGCGGATGGCGTCCAGATCGCCGGCGGCGGCGTAGGCCTTCATGGTCTGGATATGGTTGCGGTAGTCATGCCGCCAGCCACGCATCTTGCGGTACATATTCTCCACTTCCACATAGTGGGTCTGCAACAGTTCCTGCTGGTAGGTCTCGATGCGCTTGTCTAAGAGATGGGAAAACAGGGACATACGTTTCTCCTTCCTGATTTTTGCAAAGGGCCGCAGCGCGTTCAGGTGCGCTGGATGATGGCGCGGTTGAGCTTGTCGTAGACCCCGCGGGCGAGGGGCACGGTGGTGCCGCCGGTGAGCAGCGCCTCGGTGCGGGTCACCCGCTGCACATAGGCCAGGTTGACGATCCACGAGCGCCCCGTGCGGAAAAAGCTGTCGTCCAGCTCCCTTTCAAACTCGGTCAGCGCCTTTTTTACGGTGTAATCCCGGTCCGCATGTACGGTGACGTAGTTTTGCCGCACTTCCAGGGCGCGGATGCGATGCAGCGGCATGCGCACCATTTCGCCCATGCTTTCAAAGTAGAGTGTGTGCTCGCTGCGGCGCAGCCTTTCGGCGGCGCGGTCCAGCACGGCAAACAGCTTTTCGGGGTCGAGCGGCTTCATCAGGTAATGCAGCGCGGCCACATCGTAGCCGTCCGCAATATAGTCGGAGTAGCCGGTGATGAACACGATCTGCACGTCCTGGTTTTCCTGCCGCAGCTGCCGTGCCAGCGAAACGCCGTCCATGCCGTCCATTTCCACGTCCAGCAGCAAAAGGTCGAAATCCTTTTTATCCGCGTAGCAGAACAAAAACGCCTCGGCGGAAGCAAAGACCATAAGGTTCAGAACTACGCCGCGCTGCGCGGCCCATTCGGTGACCAGTGTTTGAATGTATTCGATGGCGATGGGATCATCGTCGCAAATGGCAGCTTGCCAGCGCAAGGCGGTCGCCTCCTGTTACAATATAATTGCCCCTTGATTTATGGCAGCCAGCCATAGGCATG
>CAZYAX010000138.1:0-5044 GCA_964646195.1 uncultured Faecalibacterium sp.
CCAGCTTTGCATCCGGCCCGTACCGCTGCACCGCATAGGCGCCGAGCGAGAGCACATCCGTTCCCTTTTCCCAAAATTCCCGGATGGCCTGCGCGCACAGCCCGGCCAGCTGCTCCTGCTGGACGCCGGTGGGCATCGAGGCCGAAAATTCGTTCTGGCAGTCGATGCGCAGGGCAAAGCGGCCGCCCGGATGCGCCGTCACCGATACTGTGCAGCGCCGGACGTTCACCTGCTGCCCGTCCAGCCAGAACGTGCGCTGCCCGCTCTTGCCCGTCATCAGGTAATAGGTCTGAAGCGTATCCTCCGCCAGCTCTTCCTTTGCCGCGCAGGTGAGAAAACAGCCGTTGTTTAAAAGCGCCGCTTTCCCCTCCTCCAGCCCGGCCTGCGGCAAAACCAGGGCGGGCTGGGTGTGCAGCTCATACAGATACGGCGAGAACGATTCGGCATCCTTGACGCATTGCAATATCTCCGCGAGGACGCCCTCTTCCTCCTCCGTCAATGCGGAGAGGTCCTCGCACCCAAAGCTGCACGCAGAAACGGACGCCGATGTGCGCCCGCATTGGCGCTTGAGCACCACCGCCTCGTATTCCTCCAGCGCGGCCCAGCCGCTGCCCGGCGCCAGCAGCACATAGTCGCACAGGCGGTAGCTCGCCGCATGGGGCAGTGCGGCCTGCACGCCGTCCAGCGCGCGCTCCAGCGTCTCCCCTTCGCACGCGGCAAAGCGGATCTCCGCCGCCGCCTCGGAGGAGTCCGCCGAGGCTTCCGGCGCCTGATACAAAAGCCCCGCCGTCCAGCCTGCCTCCCCCTGCTCCAGGATCACGGCGCGCACCATGCTTTTTTCGGTGGTGTCGTAGCGGAAAAACGCAAGGCAGTACAGCACCAAGATCGCTACTGCGAGATGCTTGCTATGAATCTGTCCGTTCAGCACGCGCCGCCCTCCTTTGGTCTATGGCAATACGCCGGCTTCCCCCTGGCCCAGAGCTGCCGCAGCACCACGAGCAGAAAACAGATGCGGTACAGCGCAACCGCCAGCCACAGCAGCAACAGCAGCGAATCCAGGCGGGAAAAAACGCCCACGCCCCACACCCGCAGCGCCTCATAGCCGGTGTAGCCCGCGTGACGCCGGGAGCCGAAAAGCAGTTCCATTCCAAAGGCAAACACCGCCTGCACGCCGAACACCCAGCCGGGCAGCAGCGCCGCCTTTTTGTGCCGGGAGCTTTCCGTCAAAAACGGAAGGGCAAAGTATTCGGGATAAAGGACAACCGGCGGCATCGGCCCCTGTAAGGGCTCCTGCGCCAGCCGCTGCCAGTGCATCTGGCCGCCCAGGCCCACAAGGGAGGTCACGACGCCTGCCAGCACCAGCCACCAGAGCATCCGTGCCGTGCGGTTGCAGGCCGTGCGGCCCGTGCCCAGAGAAAACAAAAACAGCAGCGGCAAAACGCCCAGCAACGCCCCGGATGAAAACTGCTGGCGGCAAACGCTCTGCGCCTGCCCTACCGTGCGCACCAGCTCCGCGCCGAACCACAGAAAAAACAGCAGGGCCACGCCCCGCGCCGCTATGCCCTGCGCCTCAAACATCCCGCAGCGCTGCGCCAAAACAGCCGCCAGCGCCGAGCAGCCGCTGAGCAGCAGCGCGCCGGGAAGACCAAGCAGAAGAAAATCGCGGGCGGACCGCTGCGCGCCGGCCTGCACAAAGCACTGGTACAGCGCGCTGGCCGTGAGCCCCAGGCCAATGGCCGGGACGGTAAAATACGCTTCGTTTTGCATGGGTCACTTTCCCCTTTTCTGCCAGATGTTAAAGGTTCTGCGCGACAGGCGGCGGTAATTGCGGCGGATCACGCCGTCCTCCGCCACCGGCTTTTGCGGGAAGGGATGCGCTGCCAGATACGGCACCCCCAGCAGCGATACGTCCGACAGCGCAAACAAAAAAAGGAGGAGCGCGGCGGCTAGCCCCACCGGCCCGGCCAGGCCGGCTGCCAGCACCACCGCCAGCCGCAGCACCGAGGCCGGCTCATACAGCGACGGGGTGACGAATACGGCAATCGAGGTGATGCTGGCCACCAGGATGACAGGCGTGCTCATGAGCCCGGCCCCGATGGCGGCATCCCCGATGATGAGCGCCGCCACCAAGCTGACCGAATGCCCCATGGACTGCGGCATGCGCAGCCCGGCCTCCCGGATGACTTCCAGAATCAGGATCACCATCACCATCTCGGCAAAAAGCGGCAGCGGCGTGCCCTTTTCGGCCGCTTCTATCTTGTAGAGCAGCTGCGGCGGGATGAGCTCCGGCAGATAGACCGCCACGCAGACAAAGACCCCCGGCAAAAACAAGGTAAGATAGAAGGAGACGTACTTCAAAATGCGCAGGAACGAGGAAAAATAGGCCGTGGTGCCGTAATCGTCGAGGCACTCAAAATTTTCGCAAAAGAGCGCCGGCAGGATCATCGCCGAAGGGCTGCCATTTACCAGCACCACCACCTTACCCTCACAGATCTTGGCCGCCGCCACAGCCGGGCGCTCAGTGTAGCTCACCGGCGTAAACAGCCGGAACCGCCGCGGGCACAGCCACGGGACAAAATAGCTGGAATCCAGCAGCATTTCAGGCTTGGCGCGGCGGAGCGTCTCCTTTAGCTTTGCAATCACCTGCGGATCCACCCGCGTGCGGCTGTAGCACACCGCATATTCGGTGCGCATAGAGGTATCGGCCTGCTCCACCTCCAGCGCAAGATCCGGCGTGCGGATCAGGCGGCGCAGCAGCGTCAGGTTCACCCGCATCAGGTCGGCAAAGCCCTCCCGGGAGCCACGGATGTTCCCCTCCCCGGACGGCTCGTCTACGGAGCGGAATTTGAGCCCCTGTACCGAGAAGGCGATGCCCTTATCGCAGCCGTCCAACAGCAGCACCGCAATGCCCGCGGTCATGTTTTTGATCAGCGCATCCAGGTCCTCCACCGGGCTGCTGTCCGCCGGGATGCCAGAGCGGTGCAGGATCAGCTCGTAGACCTCCCTCCCGCTGTGCAACACCCGGCTGGGCCGCAGGGGCGGCGTCTCCCGGTTGGCGGCATCCAAAAGAAGCTGCCAGAGCGATTCGAGGCTCGCCAGCCCGTCAAAAAGCAGCAGCGCCGCCGGGCAATCATACAGAACCACCCGTTTTGCATAATAGTCCGCAGAACTGCCAAATATGGAATCGAGGTTCGAGAGGTTTTCCTCAAGACAACTTGAAAGCTGCTGCATCCTTGTCCACCATCCTTTGTCCAACAGTATGCCCTGTTTTCGGCCTGTTCATGCCGGGGCCGGCCTGTTTCGCATAATTTTGGTTATGCGAAATTCTTTGCCTGCCGTATGGGATGCCGGACGGGTGCATGCAGCCAGAAGGAGGTTCTTTTTTGAAAATTGTAGTTCTGCGCACCGTTATCATCTATCTCTGTGTGCTGTTCGCCACGCGCCTGATGGGCAAACGGCAGCTTGGCGAATTGCAGCCGGGCGAATTTGTCTCCACGATCCTGATCTCCAACCTGGCGTCCATTTCCATCGAATCGCCAGAGGTACCCCTTACGGGCAGCCTCATTCCCCTGTTTTTGATCACCGCAATGGAGCTGACCGACTCGGCCCTCTGCTTCAAAAGCCAGCGCTTTTCCGATTTTACCTGCGGCCGGCCCAAATCGGTGATCCGCGACGGTCAGATCGACGAGAAGGCGCTGCGCACGCTGCGCCTGAGCGTCTCCGATTTAATGGAAGGCCTGCGCGGCAAGGATATCTTCGACCCGCGGGACGTTTCGTACGCGGTGGTGGAGACCAACGGCAGCCTTTCGGTGGCGCGCAGGCCGGATAAAGAAACGGTTACCTTGGCCGACCTGGGAATCCAGGTACAAAAGAGCAGCGCGACCGTCCCCTTTGTGGTGGACGGCAGCATCTTGGAGGACAACCTGCACTGGTGTGGTAAGGACGCCGCCTGGCTGGACCGCACCGCCACAGCCAACGCCCTGCTTCCGCAGGAGATCCTTTTGCTGCTCGGCAACGACACCGAAGACTATTTTTTGCTGAAAAAAGAGAGCCGCACGGTCTGCGGCTCTCCTAAGAGGTAAGGATATGAAACAACGCATTTACGCATGCGTCATAATTTTGGCGGTCATCCTGGTTGTGACCCTGTACAGCGACAGCTCCATGGACCATCTTACCGAAAGCGTAGACTTCCTCCTTGCCCAGGCGGAGGCCGCGCTGGACGAGGAGGACACCTCCGCCGCCATGCAGGCCGTCGCGCAGGCCGCGCAGCAATGCCACGAGACCCGCGACAAAATGACCCACTTCTGGCGCATCGAGGACCTGACCGAGTTGGAGGCCACCCTACAGGCGGCGCTCGGCTATCTCAAGCGGGGCACCCTCGAGGAGGCGCAGGGCGAAGTGCGCCGCGCCAGTGTCCAGGTGCAGAGCCTGGCCCGGCTCGCCAGCCGGCTGATCTAGGGAACCTCCGCCGCATCCGGTAAACGTTATCCAAAGCGTTTGCACGATGCGCACAAGAGGCGCCGGCGGTCAGTTCTCCGTTTCCCGGTCTCCCATGAGCTTTTTCAGCTCGTTGAAAAAGCTCCCTACATCCGCAAACTGGCGGTACACCGACGCAAAGCGCACATAGGCCACCTCATCGATCTTTTTCAACTCCTGCATAGCCAGCTCGCCGATGCGCACGCTGCTGATCTCGCAGTCGCAGGAGTTGAGCAGTGTCTGCTCGATGTTGCTCACGGCACGCTCCAGCATCTCATAGCTCACCGGGCGCTTTTCGCAGGAGCGCAGCATCCCGTTCAGCAGCTTTTGGCGGTTAAAGGTCTCGCGGGAGTTATCCCTTTTGATGACCACAAGCGGAACGGTCTCCACGACCTCATAAGTCGTAAAACGTTTATGGCATCCAAGGCACTCCCGCCGGCGGCGGATCCGCTCGCCGTCTTCTGTTGGCCGCGAATCGATCACCTTGGAGTCGCTCTCACCACAATAGGGGCATCTCATAACAATTCCTCCCGATCCCAGGCCTTTACAGAGGCCTGTTGTTTTTAGG
>CAZYAX010000139.1:0-5009 GCA_964646195.1 uncultured Faecalibacterium sp.
GGTTTAGGGCGGCGGTTTTGGTTTTTGGATGCGTTCACTTTACATTTTTTCCATTGAATTGCTTGCACTCTGCGCCCAAAAGAGGTACTATAAATTGATAAACGATTTTTGCAGCCGAAAGGACACGGAGGGAAACGATGGATCAAAAAGAGATCAAATACATGCTGGGCACCACGATCTACGAGCGCGCGCAGCGGTATTATCAGAAGGGGGCTGTGCGGGATTTTCAGTGTACCCCTACCGCGCCGGGGATCTGGATGCTGAAGGCCGCCGTGGTCGGCACCCGCCGGTATAAAGTCCGGATCTGGCTGCGCGAGAACAACACGCTGGCCAGCGCCAGCTGCGACTGCCCCTACAACGAAAACGGCGAGGGACTGCTGTGCAAGCACATCGGCGCGGTGCTGCTGGAGGACGAACGGCGCAGCCGGGAGGGCTATCTGCCCACCGAAAAATATGAGCCTAAGCCCCAGTCGAAGCCGGACAAGATCCCCGGCGTGATGCGCGGCAGCACCTATGCGGCCAAGCACGCCCAGGAGGGGCACAGCGACAACTACAACGCCAGCCTGGAAATGCTGTTTGGCCGCAAGTGGCGGGAGGAGGCTGTGGAATCGGACAGTCAGGCCCGCGCGCTGCTGCGGCGGTATGAAAATGCCGCGCTGAAGCAGGGCCCCGCCCAAGCCCTGCCGCAGGCGGAGGGGGAAGGTACGCTGGAGCTGGAGCCGGAGCTGCTGCGGGAGGACGGGAGAAACACCTGCAATCCGCAGCTGCGGGTGAAGATCAGCGCCGGCGGACGGCAGTACCTCGTTAAGGATATTCCGGAGCTGCTGAAGGAGATCGACCAGGGCGCGACTGTGCGCTACGGCAAGCAGCTGGCGGTGTGTTTTGACCGGGACACCTTTGCGCCGCGCTCCCAAAAGCTGGTGGAGTTGCTGCGCCGTCAGGTGAGCATCCAGCGCTACGCCCGGAGCCTGACCTCGTACAGCCTCACTGCCCGCGCGGGCAGCAAGGCGGGCTCGATCCTGCTGGCCGGCGAGGTGCTGGACGCGCTGTTCGAGCTGTATTATGCCGATGGGCAGCTGAGCGGCTATTTTTTGAAAAAGGGCGCGCCGGAGCTGACCCTTGGCGTGGAAAAGGCCAGGGGCGGCGTGCGCCTCACGATCACGCCCCGGGTCGTCTGGTTCGAGAGCGTGGCGTGCATATATCTGTTCGGCGAGGACGATATCTGGCAGATGGACAAGGCGGAGTTCGACCGGCTGAGCCCGGCGCTGGAACTGCTGGGCGGCCAGAGCCTGTTTTTTACCCGGAAGGACGCCGGCGCCTTTTGCAGCTATGTACTGCCGGAGCTGGGCGACAAGCTGCGCCTGGAGGACCCCGACCGCCTGCTTCTGGATCAGATCCCGCTCAAGCCGGTGGTGCAGTTTTATCTGGATGTGCCGTCCGAGATGGTGCTCTCGGCCCACATCGAGTTTTTGTACGGCGAGGACAAGGTGACGCCCTTTGAGCCGGCGCCTCTTGGCCTTTTGCGGGATGCGCGCGCCGAACGCCGGGCGGCCTACCTGCTGGAGGCCTATATGCACCCCACCGAAAAGAATCCCGGCGTGTATGAGACGCGCACCGAGGATGCGGTGTACCGCTTTTTGGAGAACGGGCTGCCCCCGCTGCTGGCGGAGGGCGAGGTATATCTGAGTGAGGCGTTCCGCAATTTGCAGGTGCCCGCGCCCAAGATCACGGTGGGCGTGTCGGTGCATGGGAGCGTGCTGGATCTGGATGTGGACACCGGCGAGTTCCCCGTGGAGGAATTGAAGGGTCTGTTGCAGTCGCTGCGGAAGAAAAAGCGCTACCACCGCCTGCGGGACGGGCGGCTGCTGCGGCTGGATGATTCGCTGAACGTGCTGGACGAGCTGGAAGATACCCTGGCGCTTTCGGGCGCGAAGCTGGGGCAGCCCCATGCGCAGCTGCCGCTGTACCGCGCGCCCAGCCTCGAAAGCGCGCTGGCCGGACAAAGCGGCGTGCGCTTTAACCGGGACGATGCGTTCCGGCGCATCAGCCGCAGCTTCCATTCGGTGCAGGACAGCGAGTATGTGCTGCCTGCCAGCTTGCAGGGCGTGCTGCGCAAATACCAGCGGGACGGCTACCGCTGGCTGCGCACGCTGGACAGCTACGGCATGGGCGGCATTTTGGCCGACGACATGGGCCTTGGCAAGACTTTGCAGGTGCTGGCGTACCTGCTGGCGCTCAAGGAGGGCGGGCAGACGCTGCCCAGTCTGATCGTGTGTCCGGCGTCGCTGGTGCTGAACTGGGAGGAAGAGTGCGGCAAGTTTACGCCGCAGCTGCGGTGCCTGCCGGTAGACGGCAGTGCCGCCCGCCGCGCCGGGCTGGCCGGGCAGTTTGGCGAGTATGACGTGATCGTGACCAGCTACGACCTGCTGCGGCGGGACGCAGAGCTTTATCAAAAGCAGGCCTTTTATGCCTGCATCATCGACGAGGCACAGGCCATCAAGAACCACACCACCCAGAAGTACCGTGCGGTGTGCCAGGTGAACAGCAAGGTGCGCTTTGCGCTGACCGGCACACCGGTGGAAAACCGGCTCAGCGAGCTGTGGAGCATTTTCTCCTTCCTGATGCCGGGATTCCTGTACCCGTACAAGACCTTCTGCGACCGGTTTGAAAAGCCCATCGCGCAGGAAAAGGACGAGGAGGCGCTGCGCCGGCTGAATCAGCTCACCACGCCGTTTTTGCTGCGCCGCATGAAGGCGGACGTGCTCAAGGAGCTGCCGCCCAAGATCGAGAACGTATACCATGTGAATCTGGGCGAGGAGCAGCGCAAGCTGTACCTGGCCGCCGTGGTAGACGCCAAGGAGAAGCTGCGCGCCGCCAACCCCGAGGATCGTACCGCCGTGTTTGCGGTGCTGATGCGGCTGCGGCAGATCTGCTGCGACCCGCGCCTCATCGCGGACAACTGGACCGGCGGCAGCGCCAAGCTGGACGCCTGCGCCGACTTGGTATCGTCGGCCGTGGAGGGCGGGCACAGGGTGCTGCTGTTCAGCCAGTTTACCTCCATGCTGGACCTGCTGGAGCACAAGCTGGACGAGCTGGATGTCAGCCACTTTACCTTACAGGGCTCCACTCCTAAGCCCCGGCGGGCCGAGCTGGTGCGGCGCTTTAACGCGGGGGAGGCGCAGGTGTTTCTCATCTCGCTGCGCGCGGGAGGCACAGGGCTGAACCTGACCGCTGCGGACGTGGTGATCCACTACGACCCGTGGTGGAACGTGGCCGCCCAAAATCAGGCCACAGACCGCGCCTACCGCATCGGCCAGCAGAATACGGTGCAGGTGTACAAGCTAATCGCGCAGGATACCATCGAGAAAAAGATACTGGAATTGCAGGAGGCCAAGCAGACGCTGGCCGAGACGGTGACCGGCGCGGCGGACGGTGCGATCCTGTCCATGCGGCCGGAAGAGCTGCTGGAACTGCTGGGAGGCTGACGGAATATGGACGTAAACAAGCTGATCGAGATCATGGGTACCGCGGAGCAGCTGAAGAACAACACCCGCCATTCCTGGACGAGCACGGGCCGCCACGAGAGCGTGGCCGAACACAGCTGGCGCCTGGCGCTGCTGGCCTTCTTTGTGCGGGACGAGTTCCCCGGCATCGACGCCGGAAAGCTGCTGAAAATGTGCCTTATCCATGACCTGGGCGAGGCGTTTACGGGGGATATCCCCAGCTTTGAAAAGACCGGCGCGGACGAGCAGCGGGAGGCCCGGCTGCTGCGCCAGTGGGTGGACGGCCTGCCAGAGCCCTACCGCGCCGAAATGATGGATCTGTACGCCGAGATGGACGCGCGGCAGACGCAGGAGGCCAGGATCTACAAGGCGCTGGACAATCTCGAAGCAGTGCTCCAGCACAACGAAGCGCCGCTGTGGTCCTGGCTGCCGCTGGAATACACGCTGCAATTCGATTACGGCGGCGACAAGGTGAGCTTTTCACCCTACCTCACCGCGCTCAAGGCGCAGCTCAACGCGGACTCGGCGGCCAAAATCGAAGCCGGGAAGGGAGGCGCGGGCTGTGCCGTATTTGCGCAGCCCGTGGTTACCATCTATGACCTGCCCCAGGAGACAAAGCCCGGCGGGGAGTGGGGCGCGCTCTCTGCCATCGGGGACGAGGGGCTATACGGCCAGGCGTGCCGTGTGCTGGCGCAAAAGGACGGTATGACGGAAATTTTGACCTTTTACGGGTACCACGGTTTCGTCCACAGCGAGGCGCTGCGGTTTATGGAGGAGGGCGCCCTGCGCCGGTATCTGGCCCTGCCGCTGTGCATGATGGGCCGCGCCACCGACGTGCTGGCCGCGCCCAAGGTGGCGGCAGTGCGCCTGGCGCAGCTGGAGCGGGGATGCCTTTTGGAGCGGCTGCCCGAAGCGGCGCAGCCCGGTTGGGCGGCGGTGCGGCTGCTGGACGGGCAGACGGGCTATGTGCGGGACGTGGCGCTGGAGGAGGTGCGCTTTGACATGGGTGCAGTGCTGACCCAGCGGGAAGGGCGCAGCTTTGACGAGGCGCTGGCCCTTGCGCAGGGTGCAGCGCCAGACAGCCTCGTGCGCTATGCGGTGGAGCGCTGGCATGGCGGCAGCGAGGCGGCGCTGCGGCAGAATGTGATCGAAAACGCGCAGAAGTACCGGGGCGTGGAATACCGCTGGGGCGGGAAGTCGGGCCGGGGCATCGACTGCTCGGGTCTGGTGAGCACGGCGTATATGCAGAGCGGTGTACTGATCTACCGCGACGCGAAACTGCTGGACGGGTGGCCGATGCATACAATCCCGTTTGAGGAAAAGAAACCCGGCGATGCGCTCTATTTCCCGGGACATATCGCGCTGTATCTGGGCGAGGGACGGTATCTCCACTCCACGGGCGCGGCGGCCAGCGGCGGCGTGGTGGTGAACAGCCTCGACCCGCAAGACCCGCTTTACCGCGAGGACCTGGCGAAAAGCCTGTACGCGGTGGGAAGCGTGTTTTAA
>CAZYAX010000140.1:0-5004 GCA_964646195.1 uncultured Faecalibacterium sp.
CGGCGCGGCGCTTGGAGGGCTCTACGTCGTGGATGGCCAGGCCCACGGTGAGGCCCAGGAACTTGTAGACCTTGCCCATCCACTCGCTCTGGTACTTGGCCAGATAGTCGTTCACCGTAACGATGTGGACCCCCTCGCCGGTGAGGGCGTTGAGGTAAGCGGGCAGGGTGGCCACCAGGGTCTTGCCCTCGCCGGTCTGCATTTCGGCGATGCAGGCGAGGTGCAGCGCGATGCCGCCTGTGACCTGCACGGGAAAGTGCTTCATGCCCAGCACGCGCCAGGCCGCCTCGCGGCACACGGCGAAGGCGTCGGGCAGGATATCGTCCAGCGTTTCGCCGCTCGCAAGCCGCGCCTTGAGCGCCGGGGTCTGCGCCTGCAGCTCGGCATCGGACATGGCCTGATAGGTGCTTTCCAGTGCGAGGACCTTTTTGACGATGGGGTTGATTTTCTTCAGCTCCCGGTCCGAGAAGCTACCAAAGAGTCGTTCAGCTAAGGACATATTGTTACACCTCAAATTGTGATTATGCTCCAAAAGGGGCGCAGCCGCGCACGTTTGGCTGCGCACACAGATATATCATACACCAAAGCGGGAAAATGTGTCAAATGAATCGAGAAAATTTTAGCGGCTTTCTTTTAAATTTTCTGTAAATTCTGCGCCGGAGGGGCAGAAAAAGAAGGCGGGAGGCCCTGCGCTTGCAGGTCCTCCCGCAGTTGTGCTATAGCAGCAGCCCGGCCACCTCGTCCAGGCCATCGACCACGGCAGCGCACGCGGCCTCCAGCCTCGCGCGGGACTGGTGCCCCGTCGTTACCAGGATGCACTGCGTGCCCAGGGCGGCGGCCACTGCGGCGTCGTGGGTGGTGTCGCCCACCATCACGCAGCGGGCCGGACTCAGCCCGGAGGCGCGCAGCCAATCCAGCCCCAGCTGCACCTTGCTTGCACCGTAAATGTCCGAAAGGCCGAGCAACTCGTCAAAGTAGCCATTCAGACCCCGCTGCGCCACCTGCTCGATCAGGTAGTCGCGGCGGGAAGCGGAAAGGATCACCTGCCGTTTGCCGGCAGCTTGCAGCGCGTGCAGCGCCGGCACGGCCTGCGGAGTGACGCCGCAGGCATGGACTCCGGCGTTGTAGCGGTCCATAAACTGCTGCGCCAGCACCGGGAACGGGTGGCGCGCAAAGTCGAAGCCCGCGCGGGCGTAGTAATCCTCGATGGGAAAATCGAATACCTCGCGGTAGGCCGCAAGGCCGTATTGCTGCGGATAGCCGTTATGCGCCAGCAGCCAGTTCAGGCAGCCCAGCGTATAGCGCGCGTCGTCCAGCAAGGTGCCGTTCCAGTCCCAGAAGACCAGGTCGATTTTTGAATCCATTTATCCCTTTTCAAACAGTTCGTGCAGGCTGGCGTTGGCCTCGATCAGCCGCACCAGGGCCACGCCCAGGATGCCGCAGCTGATCACCTCGCCGATGCCTACGGTAAGTGCGTTAAACAGGAAGATGCCCACGGTGGCGGGCACATCCGAGAAGAAGATGGCGATCTCCGGGCCGACGATCGCAGCGTTCCAGAGGATGGGCGGCAGCGCCGCCGGAATGGCAAGGCCGCCGATGCGCGCGTGGCGCAGCTTGTAGGTACACAGGCAGGCCAGCAGCGTGGCCAGCGTACCGAATACCACGTCGATGACGGTGGAGCCGATCAGGTTGGCCAGCAGGCAGCCCAGCGTGACGGCCACAATGTACTCAGGGCCAAACACAGGCAGCAGGCACAGCGCCTCGGCTACGCGCACCTGGATGGCGCCGTAGGAGAACGGGGCCAGCGCCAGGCACAGCGCCACATACAGCGCGGCTACCGCCGCGCAGCGGACCAATTTGCGGGTGGAAAAATTCATGTTCATACAATACTCCGGCGGATAGATTTTGACCGTGCCGGGACCGCCAGCCCCAGCGGGTTTGTCCCGGCGCGCTTCGAGCCGCGCCGGGGAGCCTAAAATCCTAAGTTGCTCATTTTGCCGCGCGTGTACGCAGCAACGCAGAGTATAGCACAAATGGGGCAAAAATGCAAATGGGGCCGTCCTGCACAAACCGTATGCGCAGGACGGCCCCAGCCAAGCCGCCGCTCTTGCTGCTGCGTTTGGCTGCAAAATAGTTTGCTTGCAGGCGGTTTACCCGCGCGGATGCCCGGTGTACACCAGCGCCACGGTGTCGGGGCCGGTGTTGGCGGATACGACGCCGCCCAGATGGAACACCGTGAGCGGCTCACGGCCAAACTCCTTGCGGCAGGCCTTGGTCAGGTCGTTGATCTGGTCTATATCCGTGTAGCCCAGCATATATTCAAAGTCCTCCACGCCCGCGGCGCGCTCTTTGGCCAGCGCTACCATGGCGGGCACCACCTTTTCGTCGCCGCGCACCTTGTTTTCCACTTTGGTCTTGCCGTCGATCAGCGTGATGATGGGGCGCAGGCCCAGCAGCTCGCCCGCGAAGGCTGCGGCGGCGGAAATGCGGCCGCTCTTCTTCATCTGTTTAAGGCTGTAAGGGCCAAGCACGATCTCCATGCAGTCCATCTTCTTTTTAAACTCGCTGATCACATGCCGCAGCTCCGCGCCGTTTTTCAGCTTGCGGGCCATCTCGCACACATACCAGCCGAACACCATCGAGTAGGTGTGGCTGTCCAGCAGGTGGATCTTCATCTTGTGCTCGGGGCGCTCCTCGCGCAGCATACCCTGCGCCATCACGGCGTTGTCGTAGGTGGAGCTGCCTGTGCGGTTGATCGTGACGTGGATCACGTCGGTGTAGCCGGCGTCCACATACTCGCAATATTTTTCGCAGAACTGGATGGGCGTGATGGCCGCCGTGGAGGGCACGCCCTTCGCCTTACGCATCAGGTCGTAGAACTCCTCGTTGGTGCAGCTCACCCGCTCGATATAGTCCACATCGTCCAGCATCATGTGGAAGCTCAGAATGTCGATGCCGTATTTCCCGGCAAGCTCGGCCGGGATATCGCAGGAGGAATCGGTCAGAATCGCAATTTTACTCATAGTCTCCCTCATTTCCATTCATAGTCGCGCAAACGGCCATGGTCTAACAGTTCCGGGAAGTCCCACTGGCGCAGAACCTCGTAAACGCCCACCGCCACGCTGTTGGAGAGATTCAGGCTGCGGCAGCCCTCCCGCATGGGCATGCGGATGCAGCTCTCCTGATTGGCGGCCAGCAGGGCCTCCGGCAGGCCGGCGTCCTCCCGGCCAAAGACCAGATAGGCCCCGTCGGGATACTGCACGTCTGTGTAGCGCCTGGGCGCTTTGGTGGTAAAGTAGTAATAGGGGCCGCTGTTTCTGGCAAAAAAATCATCCAGCCCTTCATAATAGTTTATCGCAAGATAATGCCAGTAGTCAAGCCCCGCGTGTTTTAGTTTTTTGTCGTCGATGGCAAAGCCCATCGGCCCCACCAGATGCAGCCGGCAGGCTGTGCAGGCGCAGGTGCGTGCAACGTTGCCGGTATTTTGGGGGATGCGCGGCTCAACAAGGACGATGTTCAAGGTCGGTTTTGGGGTCATGGAACGCTTATTTCCCTCCATATTCCAGCCGGGGGCCTCCGCATCCGTGCGGCGCACAGGCATCGCAGTGCGCCGGGGTTTGCGCCGCAGCAGCTGCGGCCCGCCGGTTCAGATCTCCTCATGCGGGCACAGCCGGGGCAGCAGCGGCTCGAACCACACGCCAAAGCGGGTGTCGGCGGTGCGGGGCGTCTGCTGGATGGCCAGCGCCACAAACTCGGCGGCGGCATCGGCAGCGGCGCTCAGCGCATTGCCGCGCATCAGCGACCCGGTGACGATGGCCCCATACAGATCGCCCGTGCCGGGGAAACTGCGGTCGATGTGCAGCTTTTTGAGCACAAAGCGGTCGCGCCCGCCGCCCGCGCAGCCAATGTACTTGTCCATGGGCAGGCCGGTCACAACGACGTTTGGCGCCAGCCGGGCCAGCTCATCGGCCAGCGCCTGCGCGGCCCCGGCGTCGATAGTGCCCTCCGGGCAGGGCCGGTCCAGCAGCAGGTGCGCCTCGGTGAAGTTGGGCAGGATCAGGTCCGCCCGGCGGCACAGGCGGCGGATGAGATCCACCAGCGCCGGAGTGACGGTGGAATAGGCGCGGCCGTTGTCGCCCATCACAGGGTCCACGATCTTGCGGGCCTCGGGCCACAGGGCAAACGCCTTTTCCACCAGGGCTACCTGCGCCTCGCCGCCCAGATAGCCGGAATAGATGCAGTCGAACGACACGCCCAGTGCATGGTAGTGCTCCAGCGCAGCATTGCCGTAGGAACAGCCATCCAGCCGGGCGGGATCGCCCAGGCCGCCGGTGTGGGTGGACAGCACCACGGTAGGCAGCGCCACAGGCTGAAGCCCCATCACGGCCAACACCGGCAGGATCACCGCCAGGCTGCACCGGCCCAGGCCGGAGAGATCGTGAATACAGAGGATTTTTTTCGGCGCGACAGGTTTGAGCAAAAGGATACCTCCTTAATTTGTAGAGTAAACGCAGCACGGCCGCAGGCCGTTCAGCATCCTACAGTATAGCACAAATTTTGGCGCAAAAAAAGGCGTATGTTTTGTAAAGCGGACGGAAATACTGTCAGAGGAGCCCAAACAACAAAAACGGAGGGATATTTTATGATGATGGATATGCTTTTTGACCGCCGCCCACAGCACAACGCCTCGGACATGCTGCTGGGCATGGCTGCCGGCGCAGCCATCGGCGCGGCCGGCGCAATGCTGGCAGGCCAGAACCACTGCCAGATGAAGCGCACCGCCCGCAAGATGGCCAAGGGCGCGGAGCAGGCCGTGACCAAGCTGGACAAAATGGTGACCAACCTTATGGACGAGCACAAGTAAGCAGGCGGCGCATCACAAGCGGCGCGTAACGGCAGAAAAGGCGGCGGGCCGGTTTGAGGGCCCGCCGCCTTTTTAAAACGAACGGATCAAGTGCTTATGAAACCTCTGAACAAATCACGCCCTTCGGGCTTGGCACGCAT
>CAZYAX010000141.1:0-5001 GCA_964646195.1 uncultured Faecalibacterium sp.
GGGGAGCAAAGCAAGGGAAAGTTGGTGGCAGGCGCTGCGATGGGGTGGATGTATGGGCAGTTGCGCATGGGGCTGTGCGTACTTCGCACGCAAGTGTCCCCGAAGAAAAACTGCGCGGATTTGCTGTTTTCCGATCTGTTACAAGTGGCTGCATCAATGAAAAAGGAGTAACCTATGAGCAAAGAAGCAAAAACCAACGCCATGCGTATCCTCGAGCGCGCCAAGGTGCCCTATACGGCCCACGAGTACCCCCACGAGGAGGGCGTGGCGGTGGACGGCATGACCGTGGCGGCCAGTATGGGGGAGGACCCGGCGTGCGTGTTCAAGACGCTGGTGACCCAGGGCGCAAGCCGCAATTATTTTGTGTTCGTCATCCCAGTGGCGGCGGAGCTGGACCTCAAGGCCGCCGCCCGCAGCGTGGGAGAAAAGAGCGTTGCCATGATCCATGTGGCCGAAATCAATAAGGTCACCGGGTATGTGCGCGGCGGGTGCAGCCCTGTGGGCATGAAAAAACAGTACGTCACCGTGTTTGATGAGAGCGCTCTCGCCCAGCCCCAAATTTACGTCTCCGGCGGGCGGATCGGCACGCAGATATGCTGCGCCCCCAAAGAGCTGCTGCGCGCGGCGCACGCCACAACGGCGCAGATCATTTTCTGACGGATATACGAGGGAAAGCTGCTTTTCTGGCCACGCTTTTCCTTCGCCGCCGCGCCGGGAGAGCTTTGTGCAATAAGTCATACTTCAGGCGGAATAAATGGGGAAAATGCACAAAACTTTTTCCAAAATTTTTGCGCCGGGGAAACACAAGGGAGAATTTGTCCAAAGCCCCTTTGCAAAGACGTTTTTTTGCCGTACACTGTACTTATGGCGCGGTCACAAACGGTGAGTCCGCGCCATATGGGAAAGAAACCGATGAGATTTGCGGAGGGAACGATATGCTGGATTCCATGCTCTGGAGGATGGCCCCGGCAGGCCGTTGTGCGGCCCAAGGGTGTCGTGCAGCCTCGCGCAAGCCTCATTTGCGGGGCAGACTGTAAATAAAGGCCGTGGTGTGGGTGCATCACAGCCTTTTTTGTTTTGAGGCCTGCCTCCCGACCGAGACGGAATAGAAAAGGGAGGAAATTACCGTATGATTCGTAAGGTTGCCGTGATTATGGGCTCGGACAGCGATTGGCCGGTGGTCAAGGGCGCATGTGAGCAGCTCAAGGCGTTGGGTATCCCGTTCGAGGCGCACATCCTTTCGGCGCACCGTACCCCCGCCGGGGCCGCCGCGTTTGCTAAGAGCGCGCGGGCCAATGGCTTTGGCGTGATCCTGTGCGCGGCCGGCATGGCGGCGCATCTGGCGGGCGCGTTTGCCGCCAACACCACTCTGCCGGTGATCGGCATCCCCATGAAGGGCGGCGCGATGGACGGCCTGGACGCGCTGCTGGCCACCGTGCAGATGCCCAGCGGCATCCCTGTGGCTACCGTAGCGCTCAACGGTGCAAAGAACGCGGCCTGGCTGGCCGCGCAGATCCTGGCCCTGGGCGATGAGGCTTTGGCCCTGCGCCTGGACGAGGAACGGGTAAAAATGGCCGCGCAGATCGCCCAAAAGGACGACAAGCTCCAGCAGGAGATCGCCGCGCTGTGACCGCAGGCCCCGGGCGTGCGCCGGGCGCACGCAAAGCGGCCGCTAAGGCGCGGCCCACGGCGGCGCTCCGGCCGGCAGCGCTTGACCGCTGCCCTGAAGAAACGCCCCGCGCCCCTGCGGCAAAACGCCCCCGCGCACTGCGCTTCCCGGGCCTGCCCGCCGCGGCGGATAGAGAGAAAACCCTTTGGAGAAACAGGAGTAGAGATGTCAGAATTCAGTTACCCACTGCATGAAGAATGCGGTGTGTTTGGGATTTACGATAAGGCGGGCGCGGACGACGTGGTGGCTGCGGCCTACTCGGCGCTGTACGCCCTGCAGCACCGCGGCCAGGAGAGCTGCGGCATCGCCGTCAATGACGACGGCGTGATCACCGGCCACCGGGATCTGGGGCTCGTGAACGAGGTGTTTACCCCGCAGGTGCTGGCCAGCCTGGCCAAGCCCGAGGCGCGTATGGCCACCGGCCATGTGCGCTACGCCACGGCGGGCAGCCGCAGCCGCGCCAACGCGCAGCCTATGGTGGTGCGCCACGGCCGTGGCACCATGGCCCTGTGCCACAACGGCAACCTCACCAACGCCATCCAGCTGCGTACCCAGCTGGAGAACGAGGGCGCCATCTTCCACGGCTCGTCGGACACCGAGGTGATCAGCTACCTTATCACCCGCAACCGCCTCAAGACCGGCAGCATCGAGGTGGCCATCAGCACTACGATGGATCTGCTGGAGGGCGCGTACAGCCTGGTGATCATGTCCTCCACCAAGCTGATCGCAGTGCGCGACCCGCGCGGCTACCGGCCGTTGTGCATCGGCACGCTGCCGGGCGGCGGCTATGCCTTTGCCAGCGAGAGCTGCGCACTGGACGCAGTGGGCGCGGAGTTTCTGCGCGATGTGGAGCCGGGCGAGATCGTCATCGCGGACGCCAACGGCCTGCGCAGCATGAAGGACCACTGCGGGCAGGAAAAAACCTGCATGTGCGTGTTTGAATTTATCTACTTTGCCCGGCCGGACAGCGTCATCGAGGGCTGCTCGGTACACGAGGCGCGCAAGCAGGCCGGCCACTTTTTGGCCCAGGAGCACCCCATCGATGCGGACGTTGTGATTGGTGTGCCCGATTCCGGCCTGGACGCCGCGCTGGGCTATGCTCAGGCCAGCGGCATCCCATACGGCATCGGCTTTGTAAAGAACAAGTATGTGGGCCGCACTTTTATCCAGGGCAGCCAAAAGCAGCGCGAAAACAGCGTGCGCATCAAACTGAACGCCGTGTCCAGCACGGTGCGCGGCAAGCGGGTGATCATGATCGACGACTCCATCGTGCGCGGCACCACCTCGGCGCGCATCATCAAGCTGCTGCGGGATGCGGGCGCAAAGGAGGTTCACTTCTTGTCCTCGGCGCCGCCGTTCAAGTACCCGTGCTACTTCGGCACCGACATCCCGGATCAGAAGCTGCTGGTGGCCACGGACCGCACGGTGGATGAAATCAACGAGATCATCGGCGCGGACACACTGGGCTACCTCTCGGAGGAGCATGTGGTGCAGCTGGCCAAGGGCGCAAAGTGCGGCTTCTGCACGGCCTGCTTTACCGGCGAGTACGCCGTGAAGCCGGAGCAGGTGCTGTCCACCGACATCCACGAGCGGCATTTGCACGACCGGCCCCAGGGCGAAAAGCCGGGAAAATGACCCGGAACATTAAGAAAGGCAGGATGAAATACACGATGGAAAAGAGCTATTCGGAGAGCTACAAGGCGGCGGGCGTCGATATCACGGCGGGCTACCGCTCGGTGGAGCTGATGAAGCAGTACGTCAGCCGCACCATGAACGAATACTGCATCGGCGGCCTGGGCGGCTTTGGCGGCCTGTTTGAGCTGGACTGCACCGGCATCCGGCATCCGGTGCTGATCTCCGGCACCGACGGCGTGGGCACCAAGCTGCGCATCGCCATGACGCTGGACAAGCACGATACCATTGGCATCGACTGCGTGGCCATGTGTGTCAACGATGTGATCTGCGCGGGCGCAAAGCCGCTGGTGTTCCTGGATTACATCGCTTGCGGCCGCAACATCCCGGAGAAGATCGCCGGGATCGTCAAGGGCGTGGCCGAGGGCTGTGTGCAGGCGGGCTGCGCGCTGGTGGGCGGCGAGACTGCCGAGCACCCGGGCATGATGCCCGAGGACGAATACGACCTGGCGGGCTTTACCGTGGGCGTGGTGGACAAGAGCAAAATTTTGAGCAACGAGGCCATGCAGCCCGGCGACGTGATTCTGGCGCTGCCCTCCACGGGCGTACATTCCAACGGCTTCTCGCTGGTGCGCAAAATTTTTAACATCGACAACGATCCGGAAGTGCTGCGCTCCACGCCGGAGGAGCTGGACGGCAAGACGCTGGGCGAGGCGCTGCTGGCCCCGACCAAAATTTACGTCAAGCCGGTGCTGGCCGTGCTGGAGCAGGTGAACGTGCGCGGCATCTCCCACATCACGGGCGGCGGCTTCTATGAGAACATCCCCCGCAGCCTGAAAGCGGGCTGCTGCGCCCGCATCCGGAAGAGCGATGTGCGCACACCGGCGCTGTTCGGTCTGATGCAGCGCGTGGGCGGCATTTCGGAGCACGATATGTTCAACACCTTTAACATGGGCGTGGGCATGGTACTCACCGTGCCGGCCCGGCAGGCGGACAAGGCTTTGGAAATCCTGCACGAGAACGGCGAGCCCGGCGCATACCGCCTGGGCGTGATCGCAGAAGGCGAGGGCGTGGAGCTGTGCTGAACATTGCAGTATTAGTTTCCGGCGGCGGCACCAACCTGCAGGCCCTGCTGGACAGTGAGGCCCGCGGGGAGAACCCCAACGGCAAGATCACGCTGGTGGTGGCGTCCAAGCCCGGCGTCTACGCGCTGGAGCGGGCCGCGCAGGCCGGCGTGGAGGGCGTGGTGGTGCGCCGCAAGGATTACGCCACCGGCGAGGACTTTGACGCGGCGCTATTGGCCGTGCTGAAGGAACACAACATCGATCTGGTGGTGCTGGCGGGATTTTTGACCGTGCTGGGGCCCAGCGTGGTGCAGGCGTATCCGCGGCGCATCCTCAACGTGCATCCGGCGCTGATCCCGGCGTTTTGCGGGCCGGGGATGTACGGGCTGCGGCCGCACGAGGCGGCGTTGGCCCGCGGGTGCAAGGTGACGGGCGCGACGGTGCATTTCGTCAACGAGGACTGCGACGGCGGGCCGATCCTGCTGCAAAAGGCTGTGGAGATACTGCCCGGCGATACGGCAGAGGTGCTGCAAAAGCGGGTGATGGTGGAAGCGGAATGGAAGCTGTTGCCCAAGGCTGTGGCGATGGTGTGCAGCGGGGAGATAGAATAATAGCCGCAGCGGCGGCTATTATACA
>CAZYAX010000142.1:0-2214 GCA_964646195.1 uncultured Faecalibacterium sp.
GCGTGTTTGCGGTGGCGCTGGCGGCGGCCCCCGCAAGGGGCCCAAAGAAACCGGAACGCCCGCCCGTGTGAGCGCAGGGCTCTGCGGTCGGGCCACGCTGGAGGGGGATGCGGTTGGGTCACCCGCCGGCCCCCGCAAGGGGTCCAAAGAAACCGGATTGCCCGCCCGTGTGAATGCGGGGCTCTGCGGTTGGGCCATGCCGGCGCGGGATGGCGCGCCGAAGATTTCCCGCGAAATTTCCTGCAAAAAACAGGGAAATTGGCCCTTGACAAAGGTTCCGGTTTTGGGTATACTTATTGCGTTGCCGGTCAAGCAATGCGTTTGGCCGGCGCGGTATCCGGGTGTAGCGCAGTTTTGGTAGCGCGCTTGAATGGGGTTCAAGAGGCCGTGAGTTCGATTCTCGCCACTCGGACCAGTGGGAAACCAGCGATTTTCTACGGAAAGTCGCTGGTTTTTTTCTCGTTATTTTTTTGCGCCTGAAAACGCGCCGAAGCCGATGCCCTTGCCCATGGCGATTGCCTTGCGGCCTCTGCTGCCGGTGGGCCGGTTCACTTCACGCTGCCAAAGCAATAATCCCAGATCTGGCAGCTCAGGCGGATCACTTCCCGCTCGTACCGGTCCTCCAGCGGCAGGCCGATCAGCTCCTTGGCGCGCTGGATGCGGTAGGTGAGTGTGTTGCGGTGCAGGTACAGCTCGGCGGCGGTGGCGTTCCAGCTGCATCCGTTCTGCAAAAAGACGTTCAGCGTGGGTAAAAGGCTGGTGCCGTGGGCGCGGTCATAGTCGGCCAAAAGCAGGATGGACGGGTGGATCAGCGGCTTGAGATCCACCTGTGCGGAGACGACATGAAAAAAAGTTTTGCTGTGCAGCTCCGCCACCCGGTGGCAGCCGGGCGGTAAGTGGAGGTACAGGGCGGTATCCAGCGCCTTGCGGTTGAACTGCCACACACCGGGCAGGTATGCCAGGCTGGGGAAGCGCATGCTCAAAATAATGGTGCTGTTGAGCTGGCGGCCGGTGGCGGTCAGCGCCTGTTGCAGCGCGGGGCCGGTGGCGAACCTTTCGCCCAGACGCACCAGCAACAAAAGCTGCTGGCCGGTCAGCAGGGACCAGCCGCCCGGGTATGCTGCGGCGAGCGAGGCACGGATCTGGTGCGAGGTGATGAGCTGCGCGGGGGAGAGCGGGATGGCGGCGGCATAGTACTCCCCCTGCATGGAAAGGCGGGGCAGGCCGGCCAGCTGGCGCTCCAGCAGGGCGTACTGCTCCGGCGTGCTGTAGAGCAGGTCGGCCAGCAGCTGTTCCTCCCGGCTGACGGGGTAATCCTCCGGATTCAGCTTGTAGAGGTGGTGCAGCAGCACCTGGCTCAGGCGCTGCACCAGCGGATAGTCCTGCGGGGCAAAGGGGCGGTCAAGCTCCACGAT
Organism: uncultured Faecalibacterium sp.; assembly: GCA_964646195.1. Classification (GTDB taxonomy): domain Bacteria; phylum Bacillota; class Clostridia; order Oscillospirales; family Ruminococcaceae; genus Faecalibacterium. The sequence continues at coordinate 1,416 of CAZYAX010000142.1, forward strand.
CTCCACGCCGCCGCACACCTGCCGGGTCTCCGGCACGACCACGCTGCATACCAGCTGCCGCACCCTGCGCCCGTCCGGCTCCGAGTAGGAGGTGAACTGAGGCTCGGTGATGTGGCGGGCCGCATAGGAGCTCACATCCCGCATCACCTGCTGCAGATACTCCTGCGGCAGGTAGCCGTGCTCCACGAGGCTGTCCCAGATGGCGATGCCCAGCTTGCGGGCGGGGGAAAAGCACACCGGCCGGAAGCTGCGGTCCAGCACCATCACCGGGTTGCCCAGCAGCCGCGCCGCATCGTCCGTGAGCTGCTGCAGCGTGCCGGAGAGGCAGGTGCGGTCCAGCGAGGCCAGCTGTGCCTCCAGCCGGCGCTCCGGTTCCAGCAGCTGCTGGATGGCCTGGCAGAGCGCGAGGGTCTGCGCGGGATCCGGGTAGGTGATGCAGTTGGATTGGCCCGGCGGCGCGGCGCTGCATAAAAAGTAGAGGTTTTGTTCCCCGGCGGGCATCCCGCCGGACGGCAGTTCGGTGCTTACAGCGGCCGTCGTTCCGCCGGACGGCAATTCGGTGTCCGCGGCAGACGGCACGCCGCCGGGCCGTTGGGGAATGCCCGCTGTGGGCTGCACCCCGCCGGGCGGCAGTTCGGTGCTTACAGCGGCCGCCGTTCCGCCGGAAGGCAATTCGGTGTCCGCGGCAGACGGCCCGCCGCCGGGCCGTTGGGGAATGCCCGTTGTGGGCTGCACCCCACCGGACGGCAGTTCGGTGCTTACAGCGGCCGCCGTTCCGCCGGAAGGCAATTCGGTGTCC
>CAZYAX010000142.1:2314-4997 GCA_964646195.1 uncultured Faecalibacterium sp.
TTCCGCCGGAAGGCAATTCGGTGTCCGCGGCAGACGGCCCGCCGCCGGGCCGTTGAGGAATGCCCGCTGTGGGCTGCACCCCGCCGGGCGGCAGTTCGGTGCTTACAGCGGCCGCCGTTCCGCCGGAAGGCAATTCGGTGTCCGCGGCAGACGGCCCGCCGCCGGGCCGTTGGGGAATGCCCGCTGTGGGCTGCACCCCGCCGGGCGACGTTTCGACGCCCACCACGGCCTGCCCGCCGCCGGGGGCTGCCGCGCCCAGCGCAAGGCTGCGGCAGTCCAGCTCCGGCAGCGGGAAAAGGGCGCGCAGCGAAAAATCCTTTTGTAAGGCGGAAAACAGGGCAGAGGCTTTCATAAGACACTCCTTTCGGTATCTGCGACGAAAAAGAAGGCTATATTCGTATTTATTGTACAATGTACAGGACGGGAAGTCAATGTTAAAATAAAGTCAAACCCGGAGAAAAACCGGAAATACAAGAAGAAAATGAAAGGACGAATACTATGAAAAAGATTTCCCGCCAAAACTTCCTCAAGCTGGCAGCGGCCACCGCGATGAGCGGCGTCACAGCCGGCGCACTGGCCGCCTGCGGCGCAGCCAGCAGCACTGCGGCCCCGGCAGCCTCCTCCGTGGCCGCAGCCGCGGCCCTCTACACGCCCGGTACCTATACGGCCACGGCCACCGGCATCGGCCTGATCACGGTCACGATGACCTTCAGCGAGAGCGCCATCACCGACATCGCGGTGGACACCTCCAACGAGACCGCCGGCATCGGTAAAGAGCGCGGCGACGAGCTGGCCGAGGCCGTGCTCAAGGCACAGAGCGCCGAGATTGATTCGATCAGCGGCTCCACCGTGACGAGCGAGGCCGTCAAAAAGGCCGTTGCGGACTGCATCGCGCAGGCCAAGGGCGAGACGGCGAACGCAGCTACAGCCAAGGACAGCTATACCTATGAGGAGCTGATCGCAGGCAGCGGCAGCCTGGTGATCAACGCCGGCAATGTAAAGGCGCTGGGCGCTGGCCCGGAGATCGATCCGGCCCAGATCGTGGAAACCATCGACGCCGACGTGTGCGTGTGCGGCGCAGGCGTCACCGGCCTGGCGGCGGCCCGCGCGGCAGCCGAGGAAGGCGCGAAGGTGGTCGTGCTGGAAAAGAACGATGGCATCGAGATGCACGGCTTCCAGTGCGGCGTGCTCAACTCCTCCATCCAGAAGGATCTGGGCGCGGAGGAGGACCCCAAGGAGGTTCTGCGCGAGTACCAGCGCCGCTCGGCCGGCCGCGCCAATATGCAGCTGGCCACCCTGTGGGCCTACCACTCCGGCGAGGTGTTCGACTGGTGGTATGACGCCATGGAAAAGACCGACGACGTGGTGGAGAACGTCACCCTGGCCTACTACCCCCGCTGCCCGGAGCACGATGTGAACGGCACCCTGTGCAAGACCTTCCTTGGCACCATCGACTTCAAGGAGGACGAGGCCAGCTCGCTGGGCTCCAAATACTGGATCGGGTCCGGCGAGGCCAATCAGAAGAAGGCCGAGGAGGCCGGTGCGCAGTTCATATTCTCGACGCCGGCGGTGTCGCTGCTGACCGATGCGGACGGCAACGTGACCGGCGTGATCGGCAGGGATGTGGACGGCAAGTACCACCAGGTCAATACCAGCTGCGGCGTCATTCTGGCCACCGGTGGCCTGTGCATGTTCGGCGCGGGCTCCGAGGTGATGCACAAGGTGTTCGCCCCCACGCTGTACAAGGACTATCTGGCCGTGAATAACAGCGAGCCGGCCTGGTCTCCGATGTTTGCGCCAAACGCGGGCCCCATCAGCGGCGACACCGGCGACGGCCAGCTGATGGCCGTGTGGGCCGGTGCGCAGATGGACCCCTACGGCGACTGCGCGATGGGCTCCGCCGAGTCCGGTCTGGGCGGCACGGTGGCGCTGAGCGTCAACCAGAACGGCGAGCGCTTCTGGAACGAGGACATGGGCATCTGGGAGAAGCATGACCAGCTGATGAGCCAGCCGGGCCGCATCTGCTACGACATCGTGGACGTGAACTGGCGCGACCGCCTGCCCTACCAGGAGACCGGCCACCGCAATTTCCAGTACATCGAGGGTCCCGTTGCCATGGGCTGGAACGGCATGGACTACATCAACAAATTCCACGAGGAATTTATGGCCGCCGTGGGCAACCCGGACGGCATCGTCCCCTCGCTGGATCCCCACGCGGGCACCGTGTACGGCGCCGAGACGCTGGAGGAGCTGGCTGAGATGATCCATGTGCCGGTGGATACCTTCCTCGCCACGGTGGAGCGCTACAACGAGATCTGCGAGATGCACGAGGACCCGGATTTCGGCTGCGACCCGCAGAAGCTGTTCCCCATCAAGGAGGGCCCCTTCTTTGCCTGCGCGGCAACGGCGGGCGTCTCAATGGCGGCCTACGCCGGCGTCGTGACCGACGGCAAGCTGCGCGTGGTGCGCAACGACGGCAGCGTGATCGGCGGCCTGTACGCGGCGGGCAACTGCGCGGGCGGCAAGTTCTCGCCCAGCTACTCCACGCTGCTTTCCGGCATGAACCATGGCCTGGGCATCACCCACGGCTACTATGCGGGCGTGTACGCGGCGCAGAAGGTCTGATGGGCGGATAAGCGGAATAGAAAGCCAAAATAAAAAGGTGGGACAGGCGATTCCCGAA
>CAZYAX010000143.1:0-4978 GCA_964646195.1 uncultured Faecalibacterium sp.
CGGCAATCTGCATACCAGATTTATTCAGAGCTTCCCTTAGTCCTCCCAAAGGCTTGCGCCCTGGGTGGCGATCACCTGCTTCATCCAATCGTAGGACTTTTTCTTGCGGCGCTCCAGCGTGCCGTTGCCCTTGTCGTCCATGTCCACATAGATCATGCCGTAGCGCTTTTTCATCTCGCCGGTGGAAAGGCTCACCAGGTCGATGCAGCCCCACATCGTGTAGCCCAGACAGGGCACGCCGTCAATGAGCATGGCTTCCATCATGGCGCGCAGATGGTCGCGCAGGTAGTTGATGCGGTAATCATCCTGGATGGTGCCGTCCGGCTCGATTTGATCCACCGCGCCCAGACCGTTTTCCACGATGAACAGCGGCTTCTGGTAGCGGTCGTACAGCTCGTTGAGCACATAGCGCAGGCCGGTGGGGTCGATGGGCCAGCCCCAGGGCGTGGATTCCAGATAGGGGTTGGGGTCGCCGCCGATCACGTTGAACTTGCTTTCGGCGCTGACCGTGGTGGAGCGGTAGTAGCTGAAGGAGATGTAATCCAGCGTACCCGCGCGCAGGATCGCCTCGTCGCCGGGCTCGGTGTGCAGCGTGACGCCGCGGCGGTTCCAGATATCCTGTGCGTAGGACGGGTAGTAGCCGCGGGCCATCACGTCTACAAAATAGAAGCTCTCCCGGCGGCACTGCATATGGCGGAACATATCCTCCGGCTTGCAGGTGGCAGGGTAGATCTCGCTCAGCGCGTACATCGCGCCAAACTGGCTGCCGGGCATCATCTCGTGGCCCAGCTTGACCGCTCTGGCGCTGGCCAGGAACATGTTGTGCGCAGCGTTGTAGTGGGTCTGGTTGTCCGCCTTGAAGGTGCCGCAGGCCGCAAAGCCGCGCACGGCGTTGATTTCGTTGAAGGTGAGCCAGTAGCGGCAGCGCTTGCCGTAGCGCTCGAACAGCACCTTGCAGTAGTTGATATAGCAGTCGATCACATGGCGGCTGGACCAGCCGTCATACTTGAGCGCCAGCGCTACGGGCAGTTCGTCGTGGTGGATAGTGATGAGCGGCTCGATGCCGTACTTTTCCAGCTCGTCCAGCACGGCGTCGTAGAACGCGAGGCCCGCCTCGTTGGGCGCGGCCTCCTCGCCGGTGGGGAAGATGCGGCTCCAGCAGATGGAAAAGCGGTAGACATTGTAGCCCATACCGGCCATCAGGGCGATGTCCTCTTTATAATGGTGATAGAAATCCACCGCCTTGTGGCTGGGGTAGTAGCATCCCTCGTAGAAGCACGGCACTGCGCCGTCGGGGATGCTGTCCGGATCAAAAAAGCTGCTCTTGGCCTCGCCGTAGCTGCCATCGGCCAGCTTGAGGGTGTTGCAGCGGGGGTGGGCCACCGAGCCGTCCATCTCGAAGTCGTGGGTAGACAGGCCGCGGCCGCCCTCGTCGTAGCCGCCCTCGAACTGGAAATCAGCGGTCGCGCCGCCCCACAAAAAGGTCTTTGGTACTTGCATGGGATGCTCTCCTTTTTCTCTGATTTTTAACAGAATTTTTAAGCTCTGTTTGCTGGTTTTATTATAAACGATACGGCAGGGGAAAGCAAAGGATTTCGATTTTTGGAAACTGGAGCCCTCAAAATGGGCGCGATTGGCTGCCGTTTGCAATAAAAACGGATGGATACTAGAGCAATTCTCTGAAATGGCAATAAAGCGTCAAATGTGGTAGAATAGAAGCGTGGTGATAAGGAAACTACGGATTCGTTTTGCACTCGGTTGTGCCTCTGCTGACGATTGTGCCGGTTATTGCTTATTTTGAGAATTGCTCTATAATAAGTGGCACATAAGAAAAACCATAGCCGGCCTGCAAGATTCAGGAGGGACCAGGCCATGCAATCCATCACCATCCGCAAAGCCTGCCCTGCCGGCGCGATGGGCTTGGGCAAAACGACTGTGTGTCAGGTGCTCAAGCAGGCGCTGGACACGATAAAAATCGACACAACAGAAAAAAGCGTCGAGGATACAGTACAATGTATCCTGACGCTGTAAGCAGGGGAGGCGGGTGCGCGAAGGCTCAGCTCCCGCTGGAATGGAACAGAACCCAGTACCGGTAGGTGATAAGGTCGGTGAGCATCTGGTACATGATGCTGTGGGTGTGCAGCTCGGAGGTGCGGCGATACAGCAGGCAGTAGGCCACCCGCGGGTCCCGCGCCATCCGCTCGTTGGCGGTGATCAGCACGATGCGGGCGCGGGTGGCGGCGAACTCGCCGTTGTCCACAAAATCCTCGATGTGGCCGAAGTACCGGTCCAGATACTGGCCGGAATCGCTGAAAATGATCATCAGCGTGTCCTCTCCGGCGCGGCGGATGTAGTCCATCTGCTTTTGATCGTCCATCTGGGTGAGGATGAACTTTTGCAGATGATAGAGCTTGGTTTGCAGGTCAATGGCGGCGGTCTCGCTGAACATCAGGCCAAAGGCGGCCACCTTGGGGTGGCTGGCAATGTCCCGCACCAGCCGATCGACGGCGTCCCAGTCCAGGTGGCGGTAGGTCTCCTCCAAATCCCGCAGCACGGTTTGGAAATAGCCGTCGGCGGAGTTGCGCGCGATATACTGGATCAGGTTCTGGTCAAAGCTGAAGGGCAACGAATACTTTACCTGTTCCACCCGCGCACCGTGGCGGAAGTCGGCATAATCGGCATAGCCCAGCGTGCGGATGAACTTGGAGATGGTGGATTTGGACACGCTGCACAGCGCGGCCAGCTCGTTGATGCCCAGCGTGCTCAGCTCGCTCATGTGCAGCAGCATCGTGAGGGCGATGTGATAATAGGTGGAGTCGGCGCTGTTGTCATTGATCACGATCAGCAGCCGGTTGTAGAGTACTCCCATAGGGCACCTCATTTCGGACGGCAGGGATGGCGGCCCGGCCGCAGGCTCGCAAAAAATAGGGGGACAAGTCCAGTATAATCGAAGCGCCGGCTTTTCGCAAGACCGGCCTTCCGAATAGGAAATATTGATACTTTTTTGGCAAAAATCTGTGCAGCTTCACAAATTCCAAACATCGTTAAAAAAATATCTTGCTATTGTGTACAGGACGCGCTATAATCCAGGCAGGTGGAAACACCCGGAAAAGAAAAAGAAGGTTTACATGAAGAAAAGGAGAATGCAACCATGAGAAAAATGTTCAAAATTGCGGCAGTCGTGCTTTCTGTGAGCATGTTGCTGTCCCTTGCGGGCTGCGGCGGTTCCGGCTCCAGCTCTGCCCCTGCGTCCAGCGCGGCAGCAGGCAGCAGTTCGGCGTCCGCCGTGGCGACCGAGCCGGTAAACGGCAGCTTTGAGGGCACCGCTTCCAGCTACGACCGCGACCTGACCGTGACCGTTACCTTCACCGACAGCAAGATCACCGGCGTAGAGCTGGGCGAAAACCACGATACCTCGGCCGTGATCAACCGCGCGTTCCCGCTGCTGCAGCAGCGCATTGTGGAGGCCGGCACCCCGGAGGTGGATTCGGTCTCCGGCGCTACCTTCTCCAGCTACGGTGTCAAGGCCGCTGTGGCGGACGCGATGGCCAAGGCCGGGCTGGAAGCCCCCAAGATCACCTTTGCCACCAGCTCCGGCGTGGAGTATGCCCCCACAACGCTGGAAAATGAGAAATGCGACATCGTGGTCATCGGCGGCGGCCCGGCGGGCCTTTCTGCCGCGATCGTGGCCAAGCAGACCAACCCCGACCTGAACGTCATCCTGGTGGAGAAGTTGGATATCCTGGGCGGCAACGGCAAGCTGGATATGAACTTCTACGATCTGTTCGGCTCCAAGGCCCAGGAGGAAGCGGGCATTGAATACACCGTGGAGGACTTCATCAACGACTACGCCGACGCAGGCGATACCCCGGAGCGCATCCGCGTGTGGGCTGAGGAGGAGTTTACCACCGACGCCTGGTTGCGTGAGATGGGCACCGAGCTGAACTATACCTACGGCATGGGCAACCACATGGTGGACGCCGATACCTATGCGGGCGAGACCATCATCGACAACATGGAAAAGACAGCCTACGCGCTGGGCGTAGATATCCGCACCGGCACAGCCGGCCTGGACTTTGTGTGGGACGATAGCCGTGTGGCCGGCGTCTCGGTGCAGACCAACCACAACGAGAGCTACGACATCCTGGCCAAAAAGACCATCGTGGCCACCGGCGGCTTCTGCAACAATAAAGACCTGTTGGCTCAATATGCCCCCGGCTACGAGGTACTGACCACCTCCAACATGATGGGAACCACCGGAGATTTCGTCCCCGTCTTTGAAGAAAACGATATGCTGCTGGAAAACATGGGCACTGTACGCGCATTCCCCTATACGCTCAAGCTGCGCCGCGACCTCACCTCCTCCGGCCAGGCGTTTGTGCTGGTAAATGGCAGCGGCGAGCGCTTCCTTAATGAGACCGACACCGCCGGCCTCGAGCTGGGTACCAAGATCCTGGAGCAGGATGCCTCCTGGATGGTGATCGACTCCAAGGGCCTGGAAACCGACGGCCGCCTGCGCAAGCAGACCGGAAACGGCTACTGGCTGGAGGCCGAGACCATTGAGGAACTGGCCGGACTGATGGGCGTGCCGGCGGATGCGCTGCAAGCCTCCATTGACGCCTACAACGGCGCGTTCAACGGCACGGCCGATGCGTTCGGCGTGACGCCCAAGACCACCATCGACGAGGGCACCTTCTACGCGGTGCAGGTGCAGACGGCCGACCACATGACCAAGGGCGGCCTGGGCTGCAACGAGTACGCGCAGGCCCTGTTCAACGATGGCACTGTGGTGACGGATCTGTACGGCGCGGGCGAGGTGACCTACCAGTCCGGCGGTTACTCCCAGTCGGTCTGCTTTGGCAAAATCGCGGGCCGCAACGCCGCCAACGCCATCGCCGAAGAAATGAAATAATTCCACTTGTTTCGAGAGCTCTTAGCAAAGGAACCTCTGAACAAATCACGCCCTTCGGGCTTGGCA
>CAZYAX010000144.1:0-4947 GCA_964646195.1 uncultured Faecalibacterium sp.
ATTTTTAAAAAGTGCCATTCGCTGTCACCTCGATCAGGATTCTCTTTTATGCTTATCGGCTTAACGCAGCGATTCGGATGATGGCGCACAAAAGCGTGCGAATGAACAGCCGATTCTTCGCCAGAACCCTGTTTTGCGAACGAAAGCGGAGGAGAATCCATCTTTTTTCGTTTTGCTGGTTTGTCCTGATAAGCATATTCTCTTTTTTATAATTATAGCGATTGTTTTGGCGTACCGCAAGAGCCGTGGAGAAACGCTATGCGATCCGGCGGCGAGCTGGGTGCCTGCACTGGGGCAAATAAACGAAAAAATACAAAAATTTTTGGTATAAATGAAAAAACACCTTGACAGGGGGTCTGTGTTCTGCTATAATCCATCCGTAAAGTAAAAAGTCTTTACAACTGTGGAGCAAAATGTACGGAGGGCGCGCCGGTGGCAAAGGATCTGGAAATGGGCGCTTTGCTTGATTTTTACGGCGAGGTGCTCACCGAAAAGCAGCGCGAGATGCTGCGCCAGTATTACAACGACGATTTTTCGCTGAGTGAGATCGGCGAGAATTTCGGCATCACCCGTCAGGGCGCGCGGGACGCTATCAAACATGGCGAGAGCACCCTGCTGGAGCTGGAGGCCAAGGTGGGCTTTGCGGCCCGCTACCGCCGGGTGCAGCAAACGCTGGACCGGCTGGAGCAGCTGGTGGCGGACACCCGCTTTAACGTGACCAGCCCCTATACCCGCATGACCCGTGCGGATTATGTGGCGGCATTGGACGAGATGCTGGCGCTGATTCGCTCCATCGACGAAGCAAACGAGAGCTGATGGATAGAAAGGACAAACCGGATATGGCATTTGAATCTCTGGCAGACCGCCTTTCGGGTGTGTTCAAAAAGCTGCGCGGCCACGGCAAGCTGAGCGAGGCGGACATCAAAGCCGCGATGCGCGAGGTGCGCATGGCCCTGCTGGAAGCCGACGTCAACTATAAGGTGGCCAAGGACTTCTGCGCCAAGGTATCGCAGCGCGCCATGGGGCAGGAGGTCATGGAAAGCCTCACCCCGGCCCAGCAGGTGGTGAAGATCGTCAACGAGGAGCTCACCGCGCTGATGGGAGGCGAAGAGGCCGCCCGCCTGGTGGTGAAGAACAAGGGCCAGACGGTCATCATGCTATGCGGCTTGCAGGGCAACGGCAAGACCACTCACGCGGCCAAGCTGGCAAAGTATTACCTCAAGCAGGGCCGCCGCCCGTTGCTGGTGGCCTGCGATATCTACCGCCCGGCCGCTATCGAGCAATTAAAGGTGGTGGGCAGGCAGGCCGGCGCGCCGGTGTTTACGTTGGACGGCGAAAAGCCGCCGGTCATCGCCAAAAAGGCGCTGGCCCATGCGCGGGACTATGGCAACGATGTCGTCCTTTTGGATACCGCCGGCCGCTTGCAGATCGACGAAGTGCTGATGCAGGAGCTGGTGGACATCAAGGCGGCGGTGCCGGTGGACGAAACGCTGCTGGTGGTGGACGCTATGGCCGGCCAGGACGCCGTGAACGTGGCCAAGACCTTTAATGAAAAGGTCGCTATTGATGGCATCATCCTCACCAAGACCGATGGTGATACCCGCGGCGGCGCGGCGCTTTCCGTGCTGGCCGTTACGGGTAAGCCGATCAAGTTCCAGGGCACCGGCGAAAAGCTGGACGACTTGGAGGTGTTCCATCCGGCGCGCATGGCAAGCCGCATCCTCGGCATGGGCGACGTGCTCAGCCTCATCGAAAAGGCGCAGGACGCCGCCGATGAGAAGGTGGCCGAGGAGACCGCCAGGCGGATGCTGGAGGATAAGTTCGACATGAACGATATGCTGGCTCAGTTCGCCCAGATCAAAAAGATGGGCGGCGCGTCCGCGATGCTGAGCATGATGCCCGGCGGCGCAGGCATCGACCCCGGCCAGATCGACGAAAAGGCCTTTACCCGCGTGGAGGCCATCATCTACTCCATGACCAAGGAGGAGCGCGAAAAGCCCTCCATCATCAACCCCAAGCGCAAGCGCCGCATCGCCGCCGGCAGCGGTACCAAGGTAGAGGATGTAAATAAGCTGCTGCGCCAGTTTGAGATGATGCAGAAGATGATGAGGCAGTTTAAAAAGAGCCCTAAGGGCTTTGCCCGCCGTCTGGGCGGCATGATGGGCAACCCCAACGCGTTCCGCGGTATGCGCTGATGTTGGTATAACGAGGCCGCAGGGCTTCGGTTTTACAAAATAGATTTGCCCCGTGAGGGCTGTATAAGGAATTTTCAGGAGGATTTTTATTATGGCAGTTAAGATCAGACTGCGCCGTATGGGCGCAAAGAAGGCTCCCTTCTACCGTGTTGTCGTGGCCGACAGCCGCTTCCCGCGCGACGGCCGTTTTATCGAGGAAATCGGCACCTACGACCCGAAGTGCGAGCCCTCTGCGATCAAGATCGACGCAGAAAAGGCTAAGCAGTGGATCGCCAACGGCGCACAGCCCACGGATACCGTGCGCTTTCTGCTGAAGAAGTCCAACATTCTGTAATTGGAGGGCGGACGTATGCAGGAGCTGTTGCTGGCCGTTGCCCGTGGCCTCGTAGACGAGCCGGACGCCGTTAAGGTTACGGTGGACGCCCCCCGCGAGGACGGTACGACCGTCTACCACCTGAGCGTGGCAGAGGGTGATATGGGCCGTGTTATCGGCAAGCAGGGCCGTATTGCAAAAGCCATTCGTGTGGTGATGCGCGCGGCTGCTGCAAGGGTTGATGAAAAGATCCTTGTCGAGATCGACTGAATAGGGAGCCTGTGATCCCATCCGGGAGGGTGCGCCAAATCGTTGAACCGGATGGAGCGAGAGGTTTCTTAGAGTATGGCCCTTTGCCGCTGCGGCAAGGGGCCTTTATTGTGGGCTGCCCGCCCAGCGGCCCGGACAAAAAAGGGGCAAATACATTGTAACAGGAGAAAAGCGATGCAGCAATATCTCGAGGCGGGCCGGATCGTCACAACCCACGGTGTGCGCGGCGAAGTAAAAATGGAGCTCTGGTGCGACGGGGTGGATTTTTTAAAGAAGGTGCGCACGCTGTATTTTACGCCGCAGGGCGGCAAATCGCTGCGCCTTGCGTCCATCCGGCCCATGGGGCGGATGGCGCTGGCCAAGTTTGAGGGCGTGGACGGCATGGACGCCGCCCGCGCGCTGCAGGGGCAGACGCTGTATTTCGACCGTGCAGAGGTACGGTTGCCCAAGGGTAAGTGGTATGTGGCCGATCTGGTGGGCTGCGAGGTGCGGGATGCCGCCACCGGCCAGGTGTACGGCGTCGTCACCAGCGTGGATCACCCTGGCCCGCAGGATATCTATACCGTGCAGGGCCCGGATGGGCGGGAGTGGCTGTTCCCCGGGGTAGATGCTTTTTTGAAGGAGAAGAATCCGCCGGAGGGGTATATCACGGTCACGCCGATCCCCGGTATGTTTGATGATGACAGCGTGAGCGAGCGCGGGGAGGGCTGAGGCATGGGTATGCGGATCGACATTGCCACCCTTTTTCCGGAGATGTGCCAGCGGGTGCTGGACGAGAGCATCCTGGGCCGGGCGGCAAAGCGCGGCTACATCGAGACCCACTGCCACCAGATCCGGGATTACACGCTGAACCGCCAAAAACAGACCGACGATTACCCGTATGGCGGTGGCTGCGGCATGGTGCTGTACGCCCAGCCCGTTGCGGACTGCATCCGGGCCATCCTGGCGCAGGTGCAGGAGCAGGGCCGGCCCCGGCCCCATATCGTGTTTATGACGGCGGGCGGCGCGCGTTACAACGAGGAGCACGCCAAGCGTCTGGCGCAGTACGACAGCCTGCTGCTGGTGTGCGGCCACTACGAGGGCATCGACGAGCGGGTGATCGAGGCCTTTGCGGACGAGGAGCTGTCCATCGGGGATTACATTCTCACCGGCGGCGAGCTGGCCAGCCTGGTGGTGGCGGACAGCGTGCTGCGGCTCCAACCCGGCGTGCTGGCCGAACAGAAGGGCTACGAGGACGAGAGCTATTGGAACGGCCTGCTGGAGTACCCTCAGTACACCCGCCCGGAGGTGTGGGAGGACCGCGCTGTGCCGCCTGTGCTGCTCAGCGGCAACCATAAGGCAGTGGATGACTGGCGGGGCGCGCAGAGCCGCGAGCGAACCAAACTGCGTCGCCCGGATTTGTGGGAGAATTACCTCGCCGCCGGCGGGTGGGACGGAACGCCAAAGCCGAAAAAGCCAGGCCGCCATCCCCGCAAAAATGCCGCCGGCGCGCCGGAAAAGGAGGCCTTGGCGGAGGCTGCGGCGCCGGGCGAAGAGGCGGCAGCGGCCGGAGAGTTGAAAAAATGTTGAAAACTTTTGTGCGCGCAGTCAAGGGCGAGCATAAAATTCTATAAAAAACGCACAAATAACCGCAGAACCTTTTGACGCGATTGGCAAAAGCGACAAAAATCAAAAAAGAGGCTGTACAATGGCCCCGGCTTGCGTTAAAATAAGAATAACACAGCGGAAAAACAGATTGCATTACCACAAAAAACGATAATAGTTAGGAGCGTTTTATTATGTACGTGAAAGAAGTTACCGTTGAAAATCAGGTTGGTCTGCATGCACGTCCGGCCACCTTCTTCATCCAGAAGGCGAACGAGTTTAAGTCTTCCATCTGGGTCGAGAAGGAAGAGCGCCGTGTGAATGCGAAGAGCCTGCTGGGCGTCCTGTCTTTGGGCATCGTGGGCGGCACCGATATCCGCATCATTGCGGACGGCGCAGACGAGCAGGCGGCTGTGGACGGCCTGATCAAGCTGGTTGAGTCCGGCTTCGCGGAGTAATTCAGATCTTTCAGGGAAAGGGCGGGACGTGGTTTCCGTCCTTTTCTTTTTGATGTATAGCAGATGAAGGAGGTTCCTTGAATCGGAGTTTGCGGGAGGTAAGTTTAATGATACCAACAAGAGCAAG
>CAZYAX010000145.1:0-4944 GCA_964646195.1 uncultured Faecalibacterium sp.
CTAACAGGAGATCGAACGAATGATGCAAAAGGCACAAAAGCGCTTGCTTCGCAACGCGATCCTCATGGCAATCCTGACGTTTGGCATGGGGATCCTGCTGGCACTGTATGTGCGCGGCACCGGCCCGATGCCCGGCGCAAGCCAGGAGCCCGCCGCCTATAAGGACGGCGTATATACTGCCACCGAGCAGGGCTACCTGAGCGAGGTGACCGTCACGGTGACCATTTCGGGCGGGGCGATCACCTCGGTGGAGGCGAATGCCTCCGGTGAGACGCCGGCCCTGGGCGGTGCTGCGGCCGAACAGCTTTCAGGCGCGATCGCCGCTGCAGGCGGCACCGGCGGCGTGGACGCCGTCTCCGGCAGCACCTACACCAGCGAGGCGGTGCTGGCCGCTGTGGACAACTGCCTGGCGCAGGCCAAGGGCTGAAGCTGCGGCCGCTTTTTCTGCATACCATTTTTCGTATGAGCTGTGTGCCGGGGCCGTATGCGCGCCCCGGCTTTTGTTTTGGGAGCTGTATTTACCGGCCGAAGAAACACCCGTTCTGGCGGTGCCGTTTGCCTGTAAATACGGCTTATCAGGGAGGTTTTGTATGCACAGACCTGCACCTACGCCCGGCCTCACGCTGGATTACATGCCCGTGGCGCGCGGCGCGCGGCTCGTGCGCGTATATGGCGGGCAGCCCTGCATCGTGCTGCCGGAGGCGCTGCCTGCGCCGCGGACGGAAACAATGGAGGGGCCGGACGTTTTACCGGATGAGGATGCAGCACGGCTTGCGCGGCGCGCCGGGGCGGCAGGCGGCCCGGACGCGCTGCTGGAGCAAGGCTCGACGCTGCCCATCGCGTGTGCGGGGACGGGAAGCAGTTTGGAGGTTCTGCCGCTGACAGAGCTGGGCGGCTACTGCTTTGCCGAGACGCCGCGCAACCTGCCGCCGCAAAGCGCATTGTGCCGCTGCATGATTGGGCAAGACGGCGTGCCGCGTCTGGTGTGCGCGTTTGGACGCGCAGTGCAGGGCGAAGCGGGGCGTGGCCGCTATTCCTTTGATTTTGACGCGGAGGGCGCGGACAAGCCAAGCAGAGACGCTCCGGGCCGTCCTGCCGGTTTTGGCGTGGCGGGTGTTTGCAATGTGGGAGCCGGCCGACCGGGCGGGGCGCTCGCAGGCCCAGACAAAGAGGCAACCGCAGCCGGCCGCGTGGAAGCTATCCGGCCGGGAGAGGAGCTGCACGCCATCTGCGGGAAATTTTTAGAGGAGCTGGTTTTGCCGGACACGCTGCGGGTGATCGGCAGCTGCGCCTTTTACAACTGCCGGGCGCTGCGGCGGCTCTCGGTAAGCGGCGGGGCGCTGACTGCGGGCAGCGATGTGTTCCTCAACGATTTTGCCCTCACGGAGCTTACCGTGCGGGCCGCGCCAAGTGCGGCCACGGGGCTGTTTGCGCTAGTCAACCGCATCGCGGGCAGCGTGCGCGCGCTGTTCTGGCCGCAGGACGCGGCCGCACCGCTGGCGGCGGTCTGGTACCCGGAATACTGGGAGGACTATGAGGAGACCCCCGCCCACATTTTGCTGCACACCTTCTCGGGGCAGGGGTACCACTACCGGCAATGCTTTTTGAACGGCGCGGTGCTCTGGGCGGAATACGATGCGGTATTTGCAGAGGGGCATGATGCCGACGACGCGGCGTTGATGGCGATGCTCTGTCTGGACCGGCTG
The DNA here is from genome assembly GCA_964646195.1 of uncultured Faecalibacterium sp. GTDB lineage: Bacteria > Bacillota > Clostridia > Oscillospirales > Ruminococcaceae > Faecalibacterium. Next base: position 1,707 of record CAZYAX010000145.1, read on the forward strand.
CGGTTCCCATACGCTCTCAGCACAGAGGCGGAGAAGAGATACCGGGAGTTTTTAGCGGCGCACACGGGGCTTGTGGTCGAAAAGGTGCTCAAAGCGCAGGATCTGGACGCGCTGCGCGCGCTTTTGGCGCTGGAAGTCATGGACGAGGCGGCCTTCACACAAGCGGCTGGTCTCGCGGCAAAGGCGGATTTGGCCGAAGCGGCGGCCCTTTTGGCCGACGCGGAGTACCGGCTGCGCGCGAGGAGGGCGCGGGGAAGCAGCAAAAAGAGGTACACGTTTGATTTTTAGGCTAGAGCGATTCTACCACATCGGGCTCTTTATTGTTATTTAGGAGAATTGCTCTAGACAAACGTATACAAGGCTTAGGCAAATGTGCATAAAAATGCGGCGGCAGGAAGTTTTTCTCTGCCGCCGTTACGGTTTGATTTATTGAACCAAAAAGTTTTTCGCCGGGGCCTTTTTTCAAAAAGGCCGGGAAAAGCGGAAACTCACTTCGTCCCGTAGATACGGTCGCCGGCATCGCCCAGGCCGGGTATGATGTAGCCGTTCTCGTTGAGGCAGTCGTCCTGCGCGCCGAGGTAGATGTCCACGTCGGGGTGCGCTTCATGCAGGGCCTTGATGCCCTCCGGTGCGCCGATCAGGCCGATGAACTTGATGCGCTTGGCGCCATGGCTCTTGATCTGGGTGATGGCGTCGATGGCGCTGCCGCCGGTGGCCAGCATGGGGTCCAGCACCAGTACGTCGCGCTCGGCGATGTCGGTGGGCAGCTTGCAGAAGTACTCCACAGGCTGAAGGGTGGTCTCGTCGCGGTACAGGCCGATGAAGCCCACCTTCGCGGCGGGGATCAGAGTGAGCATACCGTCCAGCATGCCCATGCCGGCGCGCAGGATGGGCACCAGCGCCAGCTTGCGGCCCGCCAGCACCTTGGTCTTGGCCATGGCCATCGGGGTCTCGATCTCGACCTCCTCCATGGGCAGGTCGCGGGTGGCCTCGTAGCACAGCAGGGTGGCGATCTCGCCCACGAGGTCGCGGAACTCCTTGGTACCAGTCTGCTTGTTGCGAAGCAGGCTGATCTTGTGCTGAAGCAGCGGATGGTTGACGATTTGAGGTTTCATAAGACACGCTCCTTTATTGAAAATCGGGATGATCGAAAACAACGGGATCCGCGCTCAGCGGTTTTCCAGCGCAGTGAGCTTGGCGATGCGCTTGGCATGGCGGCCGCCCTCAAAGGGGGTGGAGAGGAACAGGTCCACCAGCTGGCAGGCGAGGCCAGGGCCCACCACGCGCCCACCCATGCACAGGGCGTTGGCGTCGTTGTGGCGTCGGGTGTATTCGCAGCTGAAGCTGTCCGAGCAGCAGCAGGCGCGGATGCCCTTTACCTTGTTGGCGGCTATGCTGATGCCCACACCGGTGCCGCAGAACAGCAGCGCCGTGCCGCATTGGCCGGCCACCACCGCCTCGCAGGCGGGCAGGGCCATGTCGGGATAGTCCACGCTGGCGGTGCTGTCGGTGCCAAAATCCACATAATCAAGGCCCAGCTCGTCCAGATGGCGCTTGACGGCCTCCTTCAGTTCGTAGCCGCCGTGGTCGGCGGCAAGCGCAATGGGCTTTGCCATATCGCATTCATCCTTTCCTTTTTCAGCTCGTCCGGTTCCCGGCGGCGAGACGCTCTGCACGCTCCCGCTCGGCCTGACTCAGCCGGTGATAGTCTGGCAGCAGTGCGGCAGGCAGCACGGCCTGCCCGGCCTGAGCCATGCGCTGCGCCACTAGCCCAACGGCGGCGGCCCGGCCATTGGCCAGTGCGGCGGGCGCAGCCAGTACGCCCGGCACACCGCCGTACTTATTATAGCACAGAGAAGCGCCGTCACCAACAAAAAACAGAGGCTTTTTGCAATTTTCTACAAAAGAAGCCAGATCTGCCACCGCGCGGGCATCGTCGTCCAGCAGGCGGGCGTGGGTGGCCAGGTCGAAGGCGGCGCTGTACACCTGCGCGCGGCGGGCGTCCAGCGCGCACAGCACGGTGCCCTCGCCCGTATGAGCGGCGGCCAACGCCTCCAGTGTGGAGACGGGCGCACACAGCGTGCTGCGGGGCAGCGCCAGCCCCTTGACGGCCGCCAGGCCGATGCGCAGGCCGGTAAAGCTGCCCGGCCCGGCGTTCACGCCGTAGAGATCGATCTCTGCGGGGGTCAGGCCGCACAGCCGCAGGCCGGTGTCGATCAGCGGCAGCAGCGTCTCGCTGTGGGTGAGGCCGGCGTCCAGGTAGCACTCATACAGCAGCCGGCCGTCTCGCAGCAGGGCTACGCCTGCGGTCTTACCCGCAGTGTCCACAGCAAGGATGTTCACAGCTCCACCCCCTCGATGGTAATGGCGCGGGTGGTGTCATCCACCCGGCGGATGTCGATGCGGATCGGGTGCTCCTGCGCCAGCAGCCCGGCCAGGTTTTCGCTCCACTCGGCGGCCACGACGGCCCCCTGGTCCAGGTAATCGTAGAACCCGGCGGCGCACAGGTCGTTTTCGGTGGAGATGCGGTAGAGGTCAAAGTGAGCCAAGGGGCGCGGCCCGCGGTAGTAGTTTACAATGGCAAAGGTGGGGCTGCTGACCGGGTCAATGCAGCCCAGGCCCTGGGCCAGCCCTTCGCAAAAGGCGGTCTTGCCTGCACCCAGCCCACCCGTAAAGGCGATGAGCGCGCCGTCCGGCAGCGCCGCCGCCAGCCGCCGGCCCAGAGCGACCGTCTCGCCACGGGAATGGGTGATGAATTCGGCCATGCAGAAAACACCTCGCTTTGCACAAAGGCCCATGGATACACAACGGAAAAATTGGTCCGGACAGAATCATCCCCGGCAGCGCCAGGCGCTGCCGGGAAGAAAGCTGGCCCGCCGCTTTTGCGGAGGGCTTTATTTTACAGCGTGGCGGGGATCGATCGCCTTTTGCAGCCAGATGCCACCGATGTCCAGCGCCGTGTACAGTCCGTTTTTGGTGGTCTGCCGCGCCACGCGCTCGGCGTTGGGCTTGCTGGTGTCGGTAGAGAGCAGCGTCATGCGCACCTTGTCCGCCACGGGCTGGCCGGCCACGGTGTTGGACGTGAGGATCTCAAGGTGAAGCACATAGGGATCGGTCATATTGCCATAGTACAGCTCGTTGTCCTTGCGGACGAGCGGCTTGCCTTTATAAGTGAGTTTTGGGGTAAAAGCCATCGTCGAAAGCCTCCTAGTGTCAGAATAATAGATGACCTATTTCA
>CAZYAX010000146.1:0-4937 GCA_964646195.1 uncultured Faecalibacterium sp.
TGCCCGCCTCCCGCTTCGCCCTCACCCAATCCAGCGCCGCGCTGAGTCCCAGCGCGCACAGCACGCCGAGGCCGGTGTCCAAAATGCGGTCCACCGTATAGGTGACAAACCGATCGGGCGTGACGGTGTACAGCACCACAAAATATACCACCGTGCCGGGCTGGATGGCGCTGTGCGCACCGAACAGCGCGCCTAAATACAATATAAGAAACAGCCCCGCGATCAGGTACAAAAAGCGCGGTACCGGCCAGGGCGAGAGATGGTACAGCCAGTAAAACGGGATGACCAGCAGTCCACCCAGCACCGTGCCGATGAAGCGATTGCCGCCGCAGTGCAGCCCGCCCTGCATCACGCTACCCATGCCGAACACGGCGCCGATGCAGGCAAAGCAGGGGTTGCGGCCCCACACGCTGTATACGCCCACAATCAGGCTCACCGCGAGCAGGATGCGCAGCATCTGCCGGTCGATGCACAGCAGGGAAGGGCGGGAGATCAGCGCTTGAACGTCCGTTTTTTTCATATGCGGGAATGCCTCCGGAAAACAGGAATTGGGCCGCAACGCCGTTTTTGGCGCGCCAAACGCGGCGCACCGGGCAGGCATATGCGGCCCCACTCCTTACTTTACCGTATAAACCGGCATTTTGCAATCATCTGGAGAAAAATACCGAAACGAAAAAGATGTGGTCTGCGCCACTTGATAAATCCAAAAGGCCATAGTAAAATAAGATATATCAGGTCGGGTGCGCCTATCCCGCACGAAAACGGCCAAATTTTGGGAAAGGAACACACACGAGATGCAACATATACTGACCCGACTGACGCTTCTGGTGCTGACAGCGGCCTTGCTGGTGGGCAGCAGCTGGCCGGTGTCAGCGGCGGTGCCGGGCACTGCTTTGCAGCAGACGGTTCGCCTGGAGGACAGCCTGGTGCCGCTCGCGTCCATCCCGGCAGGGGCGGCCAATACCCGCACGCCGGAGGCAACCGGCAAAAGGGTGCAAAAAACTTCCAGCGCGGTGATCGACTACTCCAATACGCAGGACGGCTATGTGATGGTGTGCTATACGGGCTCCACCAGCAAGCGGCTGAAAGCACAGGTGAAGGGCCCGGGTACAACGTGTACCTATGATCTGACGCCCGGCGTGTGGGCGACCCTGCCGCTGACCGATGGCAACGGCTCGTACCAGGCGGCGGTGTTTGAAAATGTGGACGGCAACCAGTACGCAACGGTGGTGTCGGCCAGCTTTTCGGTCAATTTAACGGATGAGTTTGCGCCGTATCTGCGGCCGAACCAGTATGTGGACTATGCGTCGGCGCCCAACACAGTGGCAAAGGCTGCCGAGCTGACGGCCGGCATAGCCGACCCGCTGGAGCAGGTGAAGGTGATCTACAATTTTGTGGTGGATAACCTCACCTACGACTACGACCTTGCCGCCAATGTGAAAAGCGGCTATCTGCCGGTGCTGGATTCGGTGCTGGCGCGCAGAAAGGGCATCTGCTTTGACTATGCTGCGCTGATGACCGGGATGCTGCGCAGCCGGGATATCCCCTGCAAGCTGGTGATCGGCTACGCCGGCACGGTTTACCACGCCTGGATCAGCGTGTGGACCCAGGAGTCCGGCTGGATCGACGACGTGATCTTCTTCGACGGCACCACCTGGCACCGCATGGACCCAACCTTTGCGTCCAGCAGCAACCGTAGCGCGTCGGTGCTGCAATACATCGGCGACGGCAAGAACTATACCGTGAAATACAACTATTAAAGAGCCCGGATTGGGAGGGGACAAATCGATATGAAACAGGAAAAACTGACGCATGAACAAATATCTTCTCTCTGCATGGAGCTGGCGCTGCTGCTGCATGCGGGCGTGGGCGTGGGCGACGGCCTGACCCTGCTGGCGGAGGAGACCGAGGCCGCCGGCGATAAGGCCCTGCTGGAGGGTCTGGCACGGCAGGTGGACGATGGCTGTCCACTGGCGCAGGCTTTGCAGGAGAGCGGCCGCTTCCCGGACTATGTGTGCGGGCTGATCGAGGTGGGCGAGCGCGCCGGCCATCTGGAGGAGGCGCTGGATTCGCTGTCTACGTATTATAACGGCCGCGCCCAGCTGGACCGCCGCATCCGCAGCGCGCTGCTGTATCCCGCCGTGATGCTGCTGCTGATGCTGGTTGTGATCGTGGTGCTTCTGAGCGAGGTGCTGCCGGTGTTCAACGATGTGTATTCGTCTCTGGGCGGGCGGCTCACCGGCGTGGCCGGCGGCCTGCTGGCCCTGGGCCGTGTGTTGGATTCGGCCATGCCGGTGCTGTGCGTGGTGCTGGCGCTGGCCGTGATCTTCCTGGCCGCCTTTGCCGGCAGCAGCTCCTTCCGGGGCAGGCTGGTGAGCTGGTGGCACAAGGTGCGCGGCGACAAGGGCCTCTCGCGCCAGGTCAGCACCGCACGGTTCGCGCAGGCGCTGGCTATGGGCCTGCACAGCGGCCTGCCGCTGGAGGAGGCGCTGGAGCTCTCCGGCAAGCTGCAAAGCGATGTGCCCGCAGCGCAGACCCGCTGCAAGGACTGTGTGGATCGCTTGGCACAAGGCGAGGATCTGGCTGGCGCGATGCAGGCGGCCGGGGTGCTGCCGCCTGCCGCCTGCCGCCTGCTGGCTCTGGGCGAGCGCAGCGGCAACAGCGACTCCGTGATGGAGGAGGTGTCCCGCCGGCTCACCGACGAGAGCGAGCTGGCCCTGGAGGAAATGGTGAGCCGGGTGGAGCCTGCGCTGGTGCTGGTGACCTCCATTTTGGTGGGTGCAATTCTGCTTTCGGTGATGCTGCCGCTTATGAACATTATGTCGGCAATTGGGTGATGGTATGAAAAAGACGAGACGTTGGCCCGCGCTGGTGCGTGGTTTGCTCCTGGCGGCGGTTGTAGCGGCGGTGCTGCTGTTTTTCCATACGTCGCTGGAGCATTTGGAAGCGGGCCGGGAGGAGGAAGGCCAGCGACAGCTGGAGGCATCCCTCCGCCGCGCCGCCGTGGCCTGTTATGCGGCCGAAGGGCGCTACCCGGCAGACGTGGCCTATCTGGAGGAGCACTATGGCATTCAGATCGACACAAGCCTTTATACGGTCCGCTATGACATCTTTGCGGAAAATATGATGCCGGATATTACGGTGCTGGAGAACGAACCATGATGAAACGAAAGCCGATCAAACATCATATCGACGGCCTGATGGTGCTGCTGCTGTTTGGCGTGTTTGCCGCATGCCTGCTGTCGGTGCTGCTGATGGGCGCGGACGCCTACCAAAAGGTGACCGCGCGGGACGAGGCCAGCTATAGCCGCCGCACCGCCATACAGTACATCTGCACCCGGGTGCGCCAGGCCGACTGCCGCGAGGGTGTGTCGGTGGGCAGCTTTGACGGGCTGGATGCGCTGGTGATGGAGCAGGAGCTGGGCGGCAGCGTGTACTGCACGCGCATTTATTGCAGCGGCGGCTACCTGCGGGAGCTGTTTGCCGCCGCGGACGCGGAGCTGCTTCCGGAGGACGGCGAGAAGATCCTGCCCGCCGAGGAGCTGCGGCTGAGCTGCACGGGCAACACGATCACGGCCGAGCTCCTCACGGACGGCGCTTGGCAGACCGTGAATCTGCTGCTGCGCAGCGGAGAGGGGGCGGCGGCATGAAGAGCAAAGCGCCCTTTGCCCTGATTGAGCAGCTGGTGATGGTGCTGGTGTTTGCGCTGTCGGCAGCCTTGTGCGTGCAGGTGTTTATTTTGTCCGACCGAACCTCCAGCTGGAACGAGGCCCGCGACCACGCGCTGGTGGAAGCGCAGAACGTGGCCGAAACGCTGAAAAGCTGCCACGGCGACTGCGAGGCCGCCGCGCAAAGCCTGGGCGGCCGGTACGACGGCACGCAGTGGGAGCTGGAATACGATGTGGCCTGGCAGCCTGCGGCGGATGGGCAGGCGTCTTACTATGTGCAGGTGAGCCGCACCGAGAGCGGCGAGGCGCTGCTGGGCAGCGCGGAAATTACGGTGTTTACGGCGGAGGGGCAGCCGCTTTGCACGCTGCCCGTGGCCTGGCAGGAGGTGGATGCCCATGCGTGAGAGAGAACGGTTTTCGCCGCCGGCAGTGGGCGGCATCTCGTTGCTGGTGATCTTTGCGGTGCTGTGCCTGACGGTGTTCGCACTGCTGGGCCTTTCCACCGTGCAGGCGGACGGACGGCTGGCCGAGGCGTCCGCCCAGGCGGTGGCGGATTATTATGCCGCCGACTGCGAGGCGGAGCGCATCCTGGCCCGGCTGCGGGGCGGCCAAACGCCGGAGGGCGTGACGGTGGACGGTGATGTCTGCGCTTATACCTGCCCCATCTCGGAGACGCAGAACCTCGAGGTGGAGGTGCGCCTGGAGCAAACGGGTTACACCGTCCTGCGCTGGCAGGCCGTGCCCATCGGGGAGTGGCAGACGGACGACAGCCTGGGCGTGTGGGACGGCACATTTGATTTGGGGTAAAGAGGTGTATGGGAATGGAGGACTTGACAACATATCTCAAACGGGCTGTGAAGGATAGCGCCTCCGACCTGTTTATCGTGGCCGGCGGCCCGGTGAGCGAAAAGGTGGACGGCAGCCTGCGCCCGATCAGCGAGGAAAAGGTGTTCCCCCAGGAGACCGAGCGGCTGATCACCGACCTGTACACCCTGGCAAACCGCCCGATGGACGGCTACCGAACCACGGGCGACGACGATTTTTCCTTTGCGGTGCCGGGGCTGGCGCGCTTCCGCGTCAACGCCTACCGGCAGCGTGGCTCGCTGGCGGTGGTGATCCGCACGGTGGCCTTTGATATCCCGGACTGGCAGGCGCTGCACATCCCCGAGGCCGTAATGGATCTGGCGGATGTGGCCCATGGCATGATTCTGGTGACCGGCACGGCCGGCAGCGGCAAATCCACCACCCAGGCCTGCATCATCGACCGCA
>CAZYAX010000147.1:0-4916 GCA_964646195.1 uncultured Faecalibacterium sp.
TCGGCAATCTGCATACCAGATTTATTCAGAGCTTCCCTTGCACAGGATCACAGGCCTCCTGCCTGCGTGCGTTTGGGCAAAGCTTCGCCCGCCCGATCCGCCCCGGGCCCTTCTTCCGAAGTGGCCTTTGTTTCCCCGCTCACATCCTCCTCCAGCAGCGCGCGCTTTACCTCCAGCAGGTTCTGCGGGCTCATGGAAAAGCTGCGCAGCCCCATGTGCAGGTACTGCACCGCATTGGCGGCGTTGCCCACCGCCAGGCCGCAGATGGTGACCGGGATGCCGCCGGCACGGGCCGCCTCCATCACCATGCCGATGAGCTTTTTCATGGCCGGGCTGGCCGGGCGGTAATAGGACTCCACCGAGCTGAGGTTGCGGTCCGCCGCATGGGTATACTGGGTGAGGTCGTTGGTGCCGATGCTGAAAAAGCGGCAGCCGCAGCGGATGAAATCCTCCGCCGTGAGGCAGGCCGACGGGATGCTCAGCATCACGCCGAACTGCATATCTTCGTCAAAGGGCACACCCCGCTCCCGCAGGTTCTGGCGGCAGCGCTCCACGATCCGCATGGCGGCGTTCCAGTCCTCCACGTCGGTGACCATCGGGAACATCACCCGGATGGCGCCCCTTGTGCCGGCGCGCAGCAGCGCCCGCAGCTGCATCTCGAATTGCCGGGGCTGGCGCAGGCTGTACCGCACGCCGCGCAGCCCCAGCTGAGAGGATTGCCCTGCATGGTAGGCGCTCTCGATGGTCTTGTCCACGCCGAAGTCAAACGTGCGCACCGTAATGGGCCGCCCCTGTGCGGCCGACAGGCAGGAGATGTAGAAGTCGTACTGCTCCTGTTCGTCCGGCGTGTGGTTGGGCAGCATCAGGTAGCCGCTGCGCAGCAGGCCCACGCCGTGGGCCCCGTTCCGGATCGCCGAATCGATGTCGTCCGGGCCAAAGCAGTTGGCCAGTATCTCAAAGGCCGTGCCGTCCCGCGTGCGGTCCGGCACATCCCGCAGCTTGTAGATCTCCTCGTTTTCCCGCTGCCGCTCGCAGATGCGGGTCACGATCATCTGGCGCGTTTCGGAGTCCGGGTCCAGGATGCAGGTGCCCTCCACCGCGTCCACTGCCAGCGCGTGGCCGTCGCAGTCATCCAAAAAATCGCGGCCCACCTGCACCACGGCGGGGATCTTCAGTGCGCGGGCGAGGATGGACGCATGGCTCTGGGTGCTGCCCTCCGAGACGACGACTCCCAGGATCATACTCGTGGGCAGGCTGAACAGATCGCTGGGCATGAGCAGATCCGCCGCGATGATCACCGGATGATCCAGCACCAGCCGCTCACGCGGGCGGTCGTCCAGGATATTGATCACCCGCTGGCAGACGTCCAGCACATCTGCGTCGCGCAGCCGCATGTAGGGGTTATCCACCATAGCATGCAGCTGGTCGGCGTAGCGCTGCCCCACCCGTTCCACTGCCACCGCAGCGGCCGTCCCTGCGTTTATGTAGGCGTACACCTTATTCAAAAAGCCCTCGTCCTCCAGGATCATGCTCTGGAATACGAAGATCGCGCGTTCTCCGGAAGCGGAGCGCTCCGCAATGGCTTCCAGCTCGGTCTTTGCCAGCCGGATCGCCTCGGCCAGCAGGCTCCGCTCCTTTTGCGGGCTGAGCGGGCTGCGGGTGGCAGCTCCCAGCACCCGGTCCAGGCGGCTCACCTGGCCCATGATCAAACCGGGCGAAGCGGAAATACCCTGATAAATCTTCATTCGAGGCTCACCTCCAAATCGACCTGTTCGGTCAATGCTCTATATACCAGCGCCTGCATCAGATTGGCAGGCGAAAGCACCGCCTTTGCCGCCAGCGCCGCGGTGCCCTCGCCGCAGAAAAGCGGCCGGAACACCTCCTGCTTTTGCGGGTCGTATGCCTCCAGAAAGGCTTCGCCCAGAGAGGCCACCGTGTACAGGCGGGCCGGGTTCACGCCGGCGGCCTCCGCAGCGGCCTCCAGCGGGGCAAGGCAGAGATCCTGCAATTTGCTCCAGGCCTGCTGGATCTCCAACGAGATGGCCGGCGCCGGCCACACCGCCCGCAGCGCCTCCAGCTGGAGATCGAACCGGGCGCGGAACTCTGCGGCGGGCAGCTCCTGCTGCCGGATCTCCACCGGATAGGCCCAGCCGCGCAGGCGGCCAAAGGCCCGCAGGGTGTCGTAATAGCCCAGCTCGATGTTGCGGCGCGCCACCTCCGGCGAAAAACGGAGGATGTCGCCCAGGCTCCAGTAGCTGCGCACCACCGTGGTGGGCAGCCCGGTCAGGTTGGGCCGGGTGATGCCCACGCCGTCGATGTCCACGCACACCAGCTCGGTGGCGCCCATGCGCTTGGCAAGGCCCTGAGGCATATTGTCGGTATAGCCGCCGTCCAGGTATCGCTTGCCGTCGATTTGGCGCGGCCGCAGCGCCGGGAAGCACGCCGCGCTGGCCAGCATATAGTCCTTCACCTTGCCTGCCGGGATTTCCTCCAGCGGCAGCTCGCAGGGGCGCAGGCCGCGGGTCTCCACGGTCACCAGCCCAAAGCGGATGGGCGCGGCGCGCAGCTTTTCCTCATCCAGCACCCGGTCCACGATCTCCTCCAGCGGGGCCACGTCCAGCCCGCCTGCGGCCACGGTCTGCCGCAGGAAGCCGTGCAGCTCCGAAAGATCCGCCTCCTCCGGCAGGGTCATCACGTCCTGGCTGCGGATGGTCAGCCACATATCCCGCGCCGTCTCGTAGGCATCCAGCACGAACAGCGCGCCGTTCAGGCAGCCCACGCTGGTGCCCGTGATGATATCCGGCTGCCAGCCCAGCTCCATCAGCGCGCGCCACACGCCCACCTGATAGCTGCCCTTCGCGCCGCCTCCTGCCAGCACGAGAGCCCTTACCGCAGGGGCCTGTTGTCCCATACGCCATGCCTCCCTGTTCCGTTTCCGGTGTCTTTACACCTAGTATAACACAACCGGCAAAAAAATTCTGTTATAATTCTGTTATAATCATCATAATTTACTGCAAAAAATGAAAAAATCGTGTATAATCAAGGGGAAAATCCGCCCGCAGCGCCGTTTGGAGGCGGCGGGCCATGCGAGGGAAGGATATGAAGTATCACTATTGGATCTTTGACATGGACGGCACGCTGACCGACAGCATGGGCATCTGGGACAAAGTCCCGTTTGAGCTGCTGGCCATGTACGGCCGCACGGCCAGGCCCGGCCTGCGGGAGCAGCTTTTACCGCTGGGCATGGCGGAGACCTCCCGCTTTATGATCCGGGAGTACGCCCTGCCGCTGGACGAAGCGGGTTTTTCGGCCAAGACGATGGAGGCCATCCGGCAGCTGTACCGCACCGTGGAGCTGAAGCCCGGCGTGCGGGAGCTGCTGGCCCGGCTCAAGGCCCAGGGCGCGCAGCTGTGCATCTGCTCCAACACCTGGCAGCCCATGTGCGAGGAGGTGCTGGGCCGGCTGGGCGTGCTGCCCTATTTTGAGTTCGTGCTCTCCGCGCAGGACGGCTTTACCAAGAAGGAGCCCGCCATCTTTCTGGAGGCGATGCGCCGGCTGGGCGGCGGAAGCCCTGCCGAGTGCGTCGTGTGCGAGGACGCCGTCCATGCCGCACGCACCGCGCACAGGGCCGGTTTCCCCGTGATCGGCATCGCGGACTATTACAGCCGCGCAGACGAGGCGGATCTGCGCGGCCTGTGCCGGCAGTTTCTCACCGGCTGGCCCGCGCTGGACTGGCAAAACGTTTGAAGCCCTCTCTAAAAACCCCGATTTTCAAACCCCGCCCACGTATTTTTTGAGCTTTTTGGCCATACGGTCTGTGAATGGCAGTTTTTTAACAATACCCTTACGACAGGCAAACGGAGGTACCGTAAGATGGAGCAGCCCCTGGTCAGCGTCATCGTTCCCGTTTATAACGCAAAGAACCACATTGCGCGGTGCATTGAGAGCATCCGCGCCCAAACGTACCAAAACATCGAGATCATCCTGCTGAACGATGGCTCCCGCGATGTGAGCCTGCCGGTGTGTGAGATGTTCCGCCGGGTGGACGAGCGCATCCTGCTTGTGGACAAGGACAATTCCGGCGTATCGGACACGCGCAACCTGGGCCTCAAGCTGGCCCGGGGCAAGTACGTCCAGTTTGTGGACAGCGACGACTACCTGGACCCGGATTATACCGGCCATCTCGTTTCGCTTGCCGAGCAGTACCGGACCGACCTGGTGATCGCCCACTACAACATGGTCATCCCGAGGGACGTGGCCCCGCTGAAAGAGCTGAACTCCCTGATCGAGCTGGGCGAGAAGCTGCGCCCCGTGCCTGCGGAGGAAGAGGCGCCCGAGGTGCGCACCTACGGCTTTTTGCCGGAGGGCGCGATGGACAAAAACACCTTTGCGCTCCACCTGATGGACAAGCCCGCCTCCTTTTACTACGGCGTGCTGTGGAACAAGCTCTACCGGCGGGACATCCTGACCCGGCACGAGATCTTTTTTGCCAGCGAGGTGAACTGGGCGGAGGACTTTTTGTTCAACCTGCAATACATCCGCTACGCCGAGCGGTTTTACTCCACCGAAACGCCCGGCTACTACTATGTGCAAAACCCGCAGAGCATCTGCCACACCAAGATCAACCCTGTGAGCGCCGTACAGATGAAGCGGGAGATGTTCCGCTATTACAAAGATCTATACGAAAGCCTCGGATTGTATGAGGAAAACAAGCTGGCCATCCACAAATATCTGGTGGACGTGGCGGAGAGCACGCTGCCCAGCAGCCCGCTGCAAAAGGCGGTGGAGGAGGCCAGGGAGACGATGCGGGAGTATGCGGCGGAGTACGGGGAGCAGAAGCTGCCGTAAAGCGGGGCGGCGACCATTACAGCCGCGCACAGCGCGATGGAAAAAGCGAACGCAAAAATTCTTTTCAT